>QHVR01000128.1:0-2762 GCA_003223595.1 Acidobacteriota bacterium | reverse complement strand
CAGACGCGGAATATCCCGGGGCGTCTCGTAGACAAGAATCTCCGCGTAGGAAATCTCCGCGTCTCTGTGCTTCTGTCGATCATAGATCGCGGGCTCCGCAAAGGTGATTCTGTGACCCAGGCGCTCAAGATTCTTGTACATGCCGCGGTAATAGGTCGCGGCGCCATTCCAATACGTGGACGTAAGACTCGAGCCAAAGACGAAGATGTTCATCGACCCAACTCCTGGCAGATTTCTTCGAACTGCCGCGCCCGGTGGAGGCACGTATGACGTTGCTGAATCGTATCCAAGGCTTGCGCTGAGAGTTGACGCCGCGCCAGGTCATCCTTCAGAAGGTTGGCAACTTCCGCCGCCATCGCCTGTCCGTCGGAAACGCAGACGAAATCCTCATTGGGGCGGAACAGCCCCTCCAGATCCGTCCATGGCGAGCACACCAGCGGAACTCCACAGGCGAACGCCTCGAACATGCGGATGGTCGGAATCCCGCTGAGGCCATTCGTGTAACACCTTCGGGGAATGTGAAGGGTGAGAGCGGACCGGGAATACACGCGAGGCGCCGAAAGATTAGGCAAGTAGCCGCGGTACTCGATGCCTGCCTGCTCTAGCTGAGCCTTTGCCGCCTGCGGGTACCGAACCCCATACACAGCGGCTTTCACCTGGCGCAATGTGGCAAGGGGCTCGACCAGGTATTCCTGTAGTTCCCGGGTGCGTTCGTCGTCGCCCCAGTTACCGATCCAGTTGACTTCGCAGCCCTGGCCGTTGACACAGGGCTGAAAGCGAGCAGTGTCGGCGGCTTCGTGAAAGGTCCAGGCGCGTTGCGCGTGGAAAGCCTGCAAGTAGATCTGCCGGATGGCATCGCCAAAAGCTAAAACGCCATCGAACTCGGGAATTTTGAACTGCGCGATCTCTTTAGGGCTGGTATAGGCACGATGGTGAGTGTCGTGAAAAAGCGCGCGAAAGCCGTAGCGTTTACGCGCGGCCAAAATCGCGCTTACCACTTCCGGCGAGTTCCATTCATGCACGACCACGACGTCCGCGTCGCGCAATTCTCCATCGAGAAAGGCCTCGAAACTCTCAGGCGAATAGCTGCAGCAGTTCAGGTCGGGAAAGGCGGTGCGGAATTCGCGCAAGGATTGCTGCGCTCGCGGCTCTTTCAGCAGGTTGACATACGACCAGCCGTTCTCCGGTTCGTAGCAGCGGACTTCGTGGCCCAAGCCCCTGAGTTCGTCGGCAAGGCCGCGGAGGAAATGGGCGTTTCCATGGTTCCAGTCGGAGCGCCAGGAATGCGCGAAGAGTCTAAGCCGCAGCGGCGTACTCATGCACGCGACCTCCGCGAACTAGAATTTTATAGAGACATTCGTACTCATCGACCATGCGCTGGGAATTAAACCGGGCGCGCGCTCTCTCGTACGCTTCTTCGGCGTACAGCCGGCGCAGCGGCGGATGCTCCGCGAGAGTTTCGATGGCATTCGCCAGAGCATCGGGATCGTTCCGTCTGAAGAAAAGGGCTGAGTCGCCCCAAAGTTCGCGAAACGAAGGAATATCATTCGCGATGAGCGCGCATTTCGACAGGGCGGCTTCGACTGGAGCCAGGCCGAATGGCTCATAACGTGAGGTCGCCGCGTAAATGGAACAAATCGAGTAGAGCTGCCGAAGTTGGGTTTCGTCTTGTTCTCCGCAGATCGTCAGATTTTCTTGGCAGCGTAGATCGTTTGGTCCGTCGAGTGATTTGTCCGGGTGCTCCGCCGAGCCCGCGATTGTCACAGGAACCCGCTGCTTGCGGGCAAGCAGCAGCCTGATGTGCTTGGCTTCGTCCCATATCCGTCCTACGGCGAGAACGCAATTCTGCTTCTCAGCGGAGGAGCGAAACAAACTCGGAGTGCGCCCGTTGTAGATCACGCAGCCATTGAAACGGCCGGGGTAGTGTTCACAGACCGCGTCAAGCATCCACTTCGACGGAGCGACCACGATGTCCGCACAGCGGAGGCCTCGCGATACTATGTTCCGGTACCACTCCATCCATGGCGAGGCTGGAGGGTCGGTACCATGAACAGCATTCCACCAGCTGACAACGTCACTGTGCGCCACCACTAATTTTGGGATGCCACATTCGAGAGCGCCGTAGCAATACTGGTTAAAGTGGAGCAGATCCGGCTTGCTGTCGCTGATGATCCGCTGAAGATATCTCGCAGATTCGGTAATCCCTGGTTGCGCATCTCGCATCCATTCCAGCGGGAAGCCCGTCGCATGGAAAGTGAGTCGGTTGTGCTGCATCCATGACGTCTGGGAGTCAGAAGGAAGACGGCCAAAGCTGACCAGGGTTACGCGATGCCCGCGATTCAGTAGACCGCAGACAAGCTCGCGGGTATAGGTCCAGACGCCGCCAACTGTGTCCGCCGTAACTAGAACGTGCACTCTAGCTCCTCGAGAGAGGCAGGCTGAGATTCCTGGATATCGCTATAACCTTTGTCGCGAAATGTGCTCAGGTAGTACTGATGGGCGCGCTCCCAGGCGCGATCGTCGGGCACTCCCCACATTTTCAAATAGTCGGGAGTTCCCGGGAACGGGAACATGGGAACTGGTTCGCTGACCCACACGCCATGAGCCTTCAAGTGCTCTTGCCAGGCGCGAATGTCACAGCGTTGATCGTGCTCGGTCAGGATCAGATTCCCTTGCACCCACGGAATTCGAGTGCGGGCGTGAATAAGAAGTTCGCTCAACCGGTCAGTGCTCAGCTTGCAATTCTTGTTGAGCTCGTCGCG
>QHVR01000127.1 GCA_003223595.1 Acidobacteriota bacterium | reverse complement strand
CTCGCGACGGAACTCTGGTCTTCATTGTCGGGGGAGCCGAAGAAACGATTGAGCGCTTGAAACCCCTCTTTGCCGCGATGGGCAAGAAGATCTTTCGCATGGGGGAGACCGGGAAAGGGCAGGCGACCAAGCTCGCCATGAACCTGCAAATCGCGCTCATTTTCGAAGGATTCGCCGAGGCGTTAACCCTTGCCACCAAACTAGGAGTCGACACGCAACAATTACTGCACCTGATCGAAGCCACGATGGTGCGCTCCGGAGTCGTGGACTACAAGGGGCCGTTCATTCTGCAACGTGACTTCACGCCGAATTTTCCCCTGCGCCTCATGCACAAAGATATCCG
>QHVR01000126.1 GCA_003223595.1 Acidobacteriota bacterium | reverse complement strand
GGAGGAGATCTACGAAATGGCAACTGAGGACGGGAACCAGGATCTCGACTACGCGGCGACGCTTACGTTGCTTGAAAAATGGGCGGGCGTGCAGGTCAAGGGCGAGGCAGCTTAGGACAGCGCAGAAATCAGTTTCGAGTTTCAGGTTTCAAGTTTCTTCTGTGCGAAGCCAGGCCCGAAGGCCAAACCCCGAAACCCGAAACCTTCCAGAGGTCCTCGTACTGCCGTAATGCCTGGAATGGGTCTGTTACACAAGTATTACAGATACCGCCTGGTTCTCCTGATAATTTAGGGGAAGTTTCTCATCTAATTACTCAGGGAACGGGGACCCTCCTATCAATGGAACTGCAGGATTTGGAACGAACACAGGCTAGTAAGGACGAGGTCAATTGGATTACCGCCGCTTTTATGGCGGCCTTTCACGTCGGAGCCGTCGCGGCTCTCTTCTTTTTCACCTGGAAAGCTTTGCTGGTCGCGATCTTCTTGTGGTGGGTGGCAGGCAGCCTGGGAATCGGCATGGCGTATCACCGACTGCTCACGCATCGCGGCTTCAAGACGCCGAAGTGGGTGGAATATTTCCTTACTATTTGCGCAACCCTGGCACTTGAAGGCGGTCCGATTTTCTGGGTGGCGACCCATCGCATCCATCACCAATTCTCAGATCAGGACGGCGATCCCCACTCACCCATTGATGGAAAGTGGTGGGCGCATATGGGCTGGATCCTGATGGGAAAGTCGATGCATCACGATGCTACGACCCTGGCTCGCTACGTTCCTGATCTGGCCAAAGACAAGTTCCACGTCTGGCTTACGAAATATCACTACGTTCCGCAGGTCATTCTCGGCGTCGTTCTTTTTGCCGTAGGCGGCCTGCCATGGCTCCTGTGGGGAATGTTCTTCCGCACGGTCTTCTTGCTGCACGCGACCTGGCTGGTGAATTCGGCGACGCATTCCTGGGGAACGCGGCGCTTTGCCACGCGCGACCTGTCCACCAACAGCTGGTGGGTGGCTTTGCTGACGTTTGGAGAAGGCTGGCACAACAATCACCACGCGCATCCGACCTCGGCCTCCCACGGCTTCACCTGGTACGAGATCGATACCAACTGGTACGGGATCTGGGTCCTGCAGAAGCTTGGGCTGGCGTGGGATATCAAGCGCGTGACCTTGTCCGACATCGAGCAGGGGCTGGTGGCAGCTCCCAATGGACGGCTGATTGCGCCCGAGTTGGCCCCATCAGGCGACTAAGGTTGGCGCGACTTTCTTCAGATGAGCCCCGGCTTCGGTCGGGGCTTTTTCCTGCTAAAATCACTGTCGCCGTGATCACACCCGGATGATCATCACTTCGGTCGCCTTGATCAGGGCGGCCGCTGTCTGCCCCTTCTTTAACTGCATTTCCCGCACTGCACCCGACGTAATGAGCGAGGTAATCAGCTGGCCGCCCACCGAGAGCGTCACCTGCGCTACGAGGCCGCTAACGCGGACGTCCACAACGCGCCCCACTAACTGGTTCCGTCCGCTGATGCGTTGATAGGTCACCCGGCGCTCGCCTTCATTGCGGCCGCGCGTGCGATAGAGAAGACGATCGATTTCAGATTGCGGAATGCGGTAGTGGCCGCCAGGCGTTTTTACCGCCTTCAGCTTGCGATGGTAGATCCACTGCTTGATCGTGGGATAGCTGATCTGCAGCTGTACAGCAGCGTCGCGAGCACGGAGCAGAGTCTCACCGGCGGGATTCTGGTTTTTCTTTGCCTTCATGCGCTACTCTGCTTTGCAAACCTCAGAAAGGAAAGCGAACCGAAAGCGTTTTCGCGTGGTTAAACTGGTGGAAATGCGTGACCGCGATCTGTTCGCCTGCTCCAACGCTGAGCCCCAGACGTCCCCACAAATGAAATCTTCCGGCCACCAGTCCCGGAGAGAGAAACACCTGTTTATCTCCGTCCAGCCTGCCATTGGGCCAGAATGTGGCGTTCACTTCCACCTCCGGCCATAGCTTGCGTAACACATGGTACTGGAACGCCGTGTTGTAGGCCACGGGAGTGCCGGATTTCTGTCGGCCTCCGGTGGGAATGGTCCAGCCCAACGTGCTTTGGAAATCAAAGTGGTGGAAGCCCTTGCCGAAGGCGATCGTCGGGGTGATTGAACCGTACTCCGACGCGAAGCGCCCGTAGGGGATGCTGCCTCCAAGAAAGGCGGTGACAATATAGTTTCCGTGCTCTTCATTTCCGGTCAGAAAACGATACTTCAACAGCAAGGGAATGTTTCCGAACCCGTCCGGTCCTTTGAGCGGAACCTGATAGGGCGGCACGCCGAGGATGATTTCGGTCTGCTTGGTCGGGATCAGTTCTAGACCCTTGCCCGCTCCATAGTTCATGTTGTCGCCGCCTGCGACCGGGGTCCACACGATGTCGGAACGAAACTCCTCTTCGAGCCGTGGCGTCGTAGTGAACAGTGGAGTAATCCAGTGGGGCTGCGCCGCCTGGGTTTCTTTCACACGGGTAAACCAGTTCGAAAAATAGCTTTCCTGGGCGCACAGAGTTAAGCAGTTGAAAGCTGAGAAAATCGACAGAAATAATAGCAGCCGGAACTTGATAACCAAAAGGAATCCCCCCAGCAAAGACGTATATAGGAGTCGATAACAGACGATAAAGTGAGCCGATTATAAACGATAACCAGATCCACCCTGTGTCCCTCCGTGTCCCCTGTGGTGAAAAATACGGTGCACCACAGTGGACGCAGGGGAATGATCCGCAAGTGCAGTTTGTCGCGGTAAAATCACCCTGAGCCATGCGCATCACGAGCCGCCGCGGAACCATCGTGTTCTTCCTGTGCCTGGGCATTGGTCTGGTCGCCCTGGCTGTCGCGCTCAACGTTGGCTGGATCATCCTTAACTGGCGGGAAGGCGTGCTGCTGTTCTTCGGCATTATCTTCTTCGCCCTCATAATCGCTGGGATGGTAGTGAACACAATTTTCCTGGTGCGGGAATTACGCCGCAGCGAGCAGCACGACAGCTTCATCAACGCCGTCACCCACGAACTGAAGACGCCGGTGGCTTCCATTCGCTTGCATCTGGAAACCTTGCAGCGGCGCGATTTGCCGGAAGCACGCAAGCAGGAGTTTTACAAGATCATGCTGAGCGATGCGGACCGGCTTACTGAGACCGTCGAGCAGGTGCTGCGCGCCGGACGGGCAGGTGACAGGAGAGCCGGGCGGGAGAAAGCCGAAGTCGATTTCGGCCAACTGGTGCAAGACTGCCTGGAGACGATTCGCACCCGCCATCATCTCCCGCCGCAAGCCATGCGCTACGAACAGGCGCTCAATAACGGAAACGGCGTGCGCGTGCTGGGCAGTCCCGAGGATCTGCGCACGGCAGTTTCCAATGTGCTCGAAAATGCTGTTAAGTATTCCGGCAACCATATCGATGTGGCAGTGCGCCTGGAGACGGACGACAAACGCGTCCTCTTGAAAGTGAAAGACGAAGGAGTAGGCATCGCACAGCAGGATCTCAAGCGCATCTTCAAGCGTTTTCATCGCGTGGGTGGCCGCTCGCTCGCTCATATCAAGGGGACAGGGCTGGGCCTGTTCATCGTGCGTTCGATTGCGAAAAAACATGGGGGAAAAGCCTTCGCCCAAAGCGACGGCGAGGGTCGAGGCACGACGGTGACGATTGAATTGCCACGCATCACTTCCGCGAGGACTGACGCATGAGCCGCGTATTGGTCGTCGAAGACGAGGCGCACCTGGCGCAGGGGCTCCGCTTCAATCTGGAGGCCGAGGGCTACGAGGCCGAGGTCGTCGGCGATGGCGAGGCCGCGACCGAGCGTCTGCTTGCCAAACAGGAAAAGTTTGATGTTGTGGTGCTGGACATCATGCTTCCGGGCAAGGATGGGTTCACCGTGGTCTCGGAGCTGCGCTCGGCGCGCAATTATGTCCCGGTATTGATGCTGACGGCGCGCGGGCGTCCTGAGGATGTGCTGAAAGGTTTCGCCTCGGGCGCCGACGATTACCTTCCCAAGCCCTTCGATCTCTCGATCCTGTTGGCCCGCTTACAAGGCTTGCTGCGCCGCAGCCAGTGGATACGCGGCCAGCATGCTGCAGGAGCGCGGCAAAGCGAGCCCGGCAACGAAGACGATTTTGGAAGCTTTTCTTTTGCCGGCCGCACCATCGATTTTGGAGAACTCGAACTCCGCTCCGAGCACAGCACCATTCGCCTGACGCTGATGGAATCTGAGTTGTTGCGGCATCTCGTCCGCAATGATGGCAAGGTCGTCTCGCGCAAGCAGATTCTCGAGGAAGTTTGGGGACTGCACGAAGACACCGATACTCGCGCCATTGACAACTTCATCGTGCGCTTACGCCGTTACATCGAGGACGATCCGGGAAACCCGCGGCACCTGCTCACCGTCCGCGGAGTCGGTTATCGTTTCCTGGCGAAGCCGGAGAAGAAATGAATTGAAGCTACGCCCGGCACAGTTCCGTCAGCAGCGTCTCACGGCGCTCTAGTGCGAGGCGATCCATGCTGCGTAGCACTGCGACATAGATCGAGATCGAGATTGCCGCCAGAATCAAAAACAGCACGACCGCGATCCATAGATCGTTGTAGTACCTAGCCACTGCAAATACGCCGACCCCAAACCCCACAATGACAATCTGCATACCGAAGCTCGCCAGCACAGTTGTCTGCGTGGCGTTCTGCCGGCCAAAGGCCGAGAAGTCCCGCTTCTTGGGCGAATAGAGCGACAGCAGATTCCCGGCGCTGAAATTCAAAGGCGCCGCAAAGAGTAGTCCGGCCATCGTCGCCACCGTGACCGCCAAGTGGGGCGCACCGTAGAGATAGCGGACCGCGATCCACGCGAGAACGGTGTTCACCACGACGATCGCGGCGTAGGCAAGGTTCTTGCCCAGGACGATCTGGCGAAATTGAACCGGGGAGGCATAGAAGAACTGAATGCCTCCGCTGTCGGCGCCGAAGTTGTTGTAGACCAGGTTAGTGAGCACTAGCAGCGCGTATGCCGCGGCTCCTGGGAATGCCATATCCGGAGTGCGGCTCAGCCCGCCCGAGTGGTGTATGGGATTCAGCGGTCCCATGCGAAAGACCACCAGCATGAAGACCGGCATGATCAGGGTCAGCAGCATGGGACCGCTGCGCGCGAGGTAGCGCATCTCCTTCTCGAATACGGCCGCGACGGCCTGAGAGAATCCCGGGAGATCCCAGCCCACTTGTGGAGTTTGAATTTGCGGCACGGCCGTTCGCCCCGCCGTCTCGCTGAGACTCTCGCCCGCGAACTGAGCCCGAATTCGGAGATGCAGCAGGTACCCGGCTGCCAGCCCGAAGGCCGCCAGCAACGCCAGAGAACTGAGTCCGACAACAATCCGGGCGTGCAGCGCCTGGGCAATGGCGTCGGACGCCAGGCCCGGAGGCAACACCTCTTGAACCTGGCTGCCGATTTCGAAAGCACGCCGGAACTCCGGCCGGGAGGCTTTATTCAAGTGTGCAACAATGGGCCCGATCAATTGCAGGCTGAGCATCAGCAGGATGAACACCAGCCCGAAAATCTCACGCGTTCGGCGCTGTGCCAGCCATCGCTCCAGCCAGGCAAAGACCATCTGCATCAGCAGCAGGTTGAACACTCCGAATGTAGCCAGCACAACTGCGGTCCATACGAACGATAGGGGCTGTGCCACCGTGACACCCAGCCAAACTCCCAGCAAACCCAGGCTGCCAATCGCGCAGGCGGGATCAAACAAACCAAACGCCATGCGGACCAGGAAATACGAACGATAGCTAAGCGGGAATCGAAGCAATTCTGTCGAATCGGGATTATTGGTCAAGGCCGTGGCCATGACGGGGAAGAATTGCCAGAACAAGAGAATGGGCCACAGGATCAACGCGAGATACTCGGGCTTGCCTTGAGAAACCAGCAGGTACGAGACAAACGAGGCCACCAGGAAACCGCCCGCGCCACCGAGCGCGAAGACCGAACTTACCACCATGCGCGAGGCAAATTCAGTTTTGCCGCGCCGGCTGCGCAGGCCGTTGACGAACATCCGCCAGCGCAATTCAGCTATGGCCTTTAGTTGGGTGGATACCGGTCGACCGAAGTTCATTTTGGGAAGCTTCAATTGTTGCACAACGTCCGCTATTGCGGCCGCAATCCGCCGTAACCCATTGCGTGCTAACCCCATTGCAGGGGATGCAATGTGGTGCCGATACCAGAGTTACAGGTTGGATTCCCACTGTGAGCTTCATCACGAGCGAGTGTTAGATGGCTCACACAGGGATTTGTATCCTGCGTGCAACACTGAAATGGACTGTGGAGGTAGTGGAATGTCTGGGTCGGAAGAAGGTCCGTTGTGGGACAGTTTCACGCATCCTTTGGCCAGCGTGCTCGACTTTGCCTTTGGCTGTCACCACAGCAATGTGAGCCGGGTGTTCACCATCAATGGGCATAGTTACAAAGTCTGTTGTGACTGCGGCGCTACGTTCGAATATTCGCTACGCACCATGTCGGTCCGGCCGCACAGGAGACTGCTATCTGCCCTGAGGCGATTGCATGCGCAACGCAAACGGCGCAAGATCATCGACCGCACCCTCGAATCCTGAACCGCCGTTACGCGAGCCAGGAGAGTTCCTGCTCTGCGGGTCGTGATCCGCCGACGACGCGCAGGAATATTTCTTCCAGCGTGAGCTTCTCCGGCGACGTCGCGAGTCCCCCTCCCGCCGCACCTGCCGCTTGCACCCCGGCACGCAATTCTTCCAGAGATCCCTGCGCCACCAGCCGTCCTTGATGAATGATGGCAACGTGACTGCAAAGCCGCTCCACAATTTCCAGCACGTGGGAGGTCAGGAAGATCGTCGCACCACGGGTGATCATGCGCTGCAGCATGGCTTTCAGTGTGCCGGCAGCGATGGCATCCACGCCTTCGAACGGCTCGTCAAGAAACAGCACCTTGGGACCGTGGATCACAGCGGCGGCCATCGCCAGTTTCTTTTGCATCCCGTGCGAATAGTCCGTTACGAGTTTTCTGGGCTGATCGGCCAGTTGCATGAACTCCAGCAACTCGGAAGCGCGGTTCGCGGCAGTCTGGCGATCCAGGCCGTACATTCTTCCCGCAAAGCTCAGAAACTCGGCCCCGGTAAGGCGCCCAAAAAGAGCCATCCCTTCGGGAACAACTCCGATCTGCCGCTTGACCTCCACGGGATGAGTTTGCAGGTCGAGCCCGAGGATTTCAATGCGACCGGAACTCGGGGCCAATAGCCCGGTCAGCATTTTGATGGTGGTCGATTTCCCCGCGCCGTTAGGGCCAAGAAATCCGAAGAACTGCCCGGGAGCGACGCGCAGGTCGACTCCATCCACGGCCGCAAGTTCTCCAAATCGGCGGGTCAGCGCCTGCGTGCAGATAGTCGGGGCGATTTCCATGAAAGCTTTGAATCTAGCATAACGCCGGAACTCCGCCCTCAAAGCGCCCTACTCTTTCGACGCTGCTTTCTTCTCCGCCTTCTTTTTCTGGGCGTCCACAGTCCATGGTGGGACGACGCCTGCCATTCTGCTATAGGCGATGGACTGGCCGAGGTGTTCGGCGCCGTGGCGGACGATGAACAACAGCGCCCCGCGTTCCGTGTTCTTGCCGCCGAACCAGTCCATACTCTTTTCCAGATCGGCATCCGGCATGGACTTGATCGCTTGTTTTGCGTGCGCGAAGGAGTCTCTCAGTGCTGCGATTATTTTCGTCTTGTCCGTGGTGGACTTCTCGAGGTTTTTCAGGTCTAGGGCCGACGGTGGCGCGGTGCCGACCATTTCATAGAGGTTGTAGTTCGCCGCGCTGACATGCAGAAAGACTTCGGCAAACGAGCGCACGTCCGCCGCCGGTCGCCACGTATATTTTTCCGCCGGAATGGCTTCGGCCAGCCGCGTGAACTTGTCTTCCTGCACCATCACTTCCGCCATCACCTCGGAGCGATAGCCGGTGACCCCGGGTGTGCCTTCCTTGTAGGGATTCATCTGGCCTGCGGCTGGAAGCATTCCAACCGTAAACACAATGAGACTCACAGCGGACAAAGCGCGTTTCATCGGTCTCTCCTGTTCGTAACCTGTTTAGAGAAAAGCGTTGCAAACCGCGAATTCCACCGATTGCTATCTGGGACTCTAGAGACCCAGCTTAGACGTGAGCCGGCAGTTTTCGTCAACGGAAGCGCGTGGTGCGCCACAGCACGATTCCGCCCGCAAGCAGAAATACGAGGGTTGCGAGGCTCAGAGCCACACCCCAGCCGATGCTGATGTCCATTGCGGGCAGGCGCGCCATGCTGGCGAGCACGATGAATAGCGCGGTGGTGCCGAAAATGAGCAGCCAATCCAGAATTGTTCTCGAGTGTTGCCGGTTGTCGAAAGATCGTCCTTCCATCCCTGCCCGCACGTATTCGTGCTCCACTCCATAGCGCTCGCCTTCCCGCGCTGCGGCGTTGCGCCACGACGAGTGTTCCTTCTCGGTGGCAGACGACAGCGCGATCGCGACCGCGCCCGCAGCCATCAATAGCGATCCTCCCGCAACCTGGGCGTACACCGTGTGGGTTCCACCCTTTAGTTCGTGGAAGACAAGAATGCCCCAGAGCAATCCCCAAAGTTGATTGGTATTGGAGAGCGGAATCCCGCGGCTGATGCCCACGTATTTGGTGGCGTACTGCTGGAACAGATCGCCTAGCACCCACACCAGGCCGCCGAGCATCAGCCAGAACAGCACCGGCTTGGCGGCATTCAGTTCGCGCGACAGAGGGCCAGCCCCGCGGTATGCGACCGCCACTATCACCATAGTCACCAGTTCTCCCACCGTGAAGAAAGTGATGAACGAGAGCGGATTCATGCCGGTCAGATACGCCTTCCGGTAGGGGATATACATCGTGCCCCAGAGAATCCCCGCGCCCAGGGCGGCGGCGATGCCCAATGTGGCTTTCCCGGGAGCAGCCTGGTGCGACGACGCAATCGCCAGCAGCGCTGCGCCCGCGAACATGCAGACGGCTCCTCCCAGCACCCCGGCCCACCGCTTCCATCCTGCCAGTCGCAATTCATGAAACAGCAGGAAGCCCCAGAAAATGCCCAGCAAACTGTTGGTATTCCAAAGCGGAAACGCAATGCTGAGACCCACATTGCGGATGGCGTAGATGGTGAGCGTGTTGGCTACCGCCCACATGCATCCTGCGAGAATCGCCCATACCACCAGGTGAGGCGCCTGACGGACATCGGCGCTCACATGCGACGTGCCGCGAATCAGCGCGGGCACGCTCCATCGCGCCAGAAAAACGCCGCAGACCATCACCAGTGACACCGTTACGGGCGAGATGTCAGGATTCACCAGCTTGATGGGGGCTTCGGCGCCGCCTAGCCAGGCTCCAGCGGCAAATCCGCAGAAAATCCCGAGTGCCTGCAGGCTGCGCAGACGGCTGCTCTCGACTGGCGTTTGCACCACCGATAACTTTGGAGACTGCAGACTTTCCTGGCTGGCGCTCAACGGAGTTTGTCCAGGAGCACAAGGCCGCCCAGAAGAACACTGAGGGGGATCCAGAAATGCACATCAGTGGCAATGGCGCGAATGAGACTACTGAAGCGCGGAGCGGGCATTGTAGCCTCGAAGTGGAATTTGAATCCGGACCATCTTAGGTATGAAGCAAGGTGCGCGTCAACGGTTGGCGGGCTAAGGATCGAGAAGATGAAATGACCCACGCATGCTTCGGCCAGGGCATGAGTCGCAAGCTATTGATGGCGTGATCTGATCTTCATGCTAACAAGAAAAAACGACGGTCCTGATTTCACATGGCGGGAGTAGAATGAGCCGATTTTACAGAGGCTCGGTGAAATCTTTGTCACCGACTCTCGTGGTTACTTTTCTTGTCGCTCCGATTCAAATACGGCAACTAGACCAGCTCTGGAAGGCGCAGAAAGAGGGAAGTTGGAAGTTCCCCCTTGATATGGGGAACGCGAGTTCGGCACCGAAGTAAGAGTAGCGTTTCGTTAAGAATGCTTCGCGACGGAGGCGGAGATGGTAAAGCTGAAGGTTTCGCTCTTCCTGATTTGTCTTACGGTTTCGCTTACCGCAGTGGCAGCAGAGTTCTGGGTCAAGAAGCCCTATCAGAACTGGTCCGCAGATGAAACGCGCCGCATGCTGGAAGAATCTCCATGGGCCACAACATATAAACTGAGCGGCGTTCAGACCAATGTGTTCGGCCACGATGCCCCCTCGACCCCCGGCTACCGGGGAGAGATGGAAACCAATCCTGCCGTTAGCTACAACATTCAATTTCGTTCGGCCGCGCCGATTCGAAGGGCCCAGGTGCGTTCCTCCCAACTCAACTCGCACTACGACAGGATGAGCGCGGAACAAAAGGTGGCCTTTGACACCAGCGCAGCCAAGTTTTTGGCGACCTCATTTCCTGACCGCATCATCGTTTCCGTCAGTTTTCACACCAACGTCCAGAACTATGAGAGCTTGCTGCGGAACTATTGGGCGGGCCAGAGCATGGCCAAACTCAGCACAACCGTGTATCTGAATACCAACTCGGAGAAGCTGAGTCTGATCGACTACAGTTTCAAAGAAGATACATTTCAGTTCACCTTTAAGCGTCCGAAGCAACTCTCTCCGGATGAGAAACTCGGAGTTGAATTTGTTCACCCCCGAATCGGCCAAGTCACCCAACAGCGCATACTCCAGGAATTCAGCGTGAAGAAAATGCTGGTGGATGGAGAACCCGCGTTCTGATCGCGCGCGCGGGAAGCTGACGGCGGCAAACGACGCTGCGCGAATTGCGAGTCTTCTTGGCAACATTGCGATAATTGTGAGTGATCCGTGTGCTCTCCGGGCAGGATTGTTGGCCGCATAGCAGTCCTCGACCAGTGAGCCTCGTTGCCGGAGAGCACAGCGCGTACCATGAATCATGGATGAAACTTACCTACAATGCCCCGGCGCAAGACCCGCTGAGGGCTCGATAGCGGCTGATGTCCTCCTTCGAGAAGAGCCAGAGGACGAAGAGGAGGACGAGGATGAACAGGACGACGACGAAGATAACGATGGTGACGAGGGCTATTCGGAGTGAAGGCGCTCTGGTTCGTGCAAAGCGGCAAAGTCACGCATTGACCGCGCCCGGTGCGGTTTTTACAGTACGTACATCCGTAGCATCCACCATACAAGGAATATTGCGACCAGGGCCCCGGCGACGTGAACTACCCAGTCCCCAACTGTTTTCGGTCTCCCAAAGTTGAACATTCAGCGATGGTAGCAGGCCCAGTGCAGGCTGAGTCGGCGAACCATCCTCATTTCACTCAAAACGATTGCACAACCTGCTGCCTTCTCGTCCGAGGAGTAGTTCACCTTATACTGGAAAGAAATTGAGATCGGGTGTTGCATCCGCTTTCGATCCCGACCTGCTTTAGAGGACTTCATGGCCGCGCTTATTGATGCTATTAATGTCAAACGGAAGACGCTGTTTGAGTTTGAAAACACTCCTTTCTGCTGCCTGGAAGCAGACGTAAACACGCCTACCGCTCGCGGCGGCCAGACCCTCGTGCGCCTGAAGATGCGCAACCTTCTCACCAACGCGGTCTTTGAGAAGACATTCAAGGCAAGCGACAAATTCAAGGAACCGGACCTGGATTCGGTACAGGCTTCCTATCTGTATAGCGATGGGGATGGTTCTCATTTTCTGGACCAGGAAAGCTACGAGACCATTACCCTCAACGGTCAGATGGTGGGGGACGCATTGGACTTTCTGATCGAAGGCGCATTGATTGAGCTGCGCAAATTCAACGGCAATCCGATTGGTTTAGAGCTGCCAATATTTGTTGAGCTGGACGTTGCCTACACGGAACCTGCGGTCCGGGGCGATTCATCGGGTGGCGCGACCAAGACTGCCCGACTGGAGACCGGCCTGGAGATCCGGGTTCCCCTATTCATCAAAGAGGGGGAAAAGGTGAAAGTGTCCACGGAGACCCGCGACTTTGCGGGCAGGGCATGAGTACGTACCAGATCGCTGGCTAATCGTTCTCGAAGCTTATCAACAGCGAGTCGCAATGGTTATTTCCGTGCGCACTTGTACGGCTCGCGGCCCGAGTCATGCGGCTCGTGCCTTCGCGGAGGTCAGGCACGCCGTCACCTCCCGGAGTACCTGTTCATAATCAGCGGCTGTGGCCCGCTCCACATGAATACGAGCGCCTTTTACGCCTGCTTCTTGCGCCAACCTCTTGAACTCACTCTGAAGAAAGATTTCCAACTGTTTCGGCGTCAAGACGGCGATGGGAACAGTAGCGGACTGCCCGGTCTCGGTCTCGATCTTCACGCAGTACGGGGATTCGGACGGTTGCGTTTCCGGATTCATGCGACACACCTCTTTAGGAAGCGACGAGAGTGGCAGGTAAAGATTCCTAGCATTTTAGCGTGCCCCGCCATTCCAGAGTGCGATATGGGGAATAGTTGGTGCACGTCGGCACCGTTGGGAATAAATCGCGGTGGCGCTCATTGGCTGCTTCGGAGTCCTGAATGGTAACGAATAGGAACAACAGCTATAGGCCGCAGGCGCTGTTTCGAAGCGCAGAAGCTTGGGATATGCGTCCGGGATACGATGTGTCGACTCCTATGCTACGGGCCAGCCGTAGCGGAGCGCGATGTTTCGCAGCCCATCCCAATTCTCACCCGCGGATCGCGCGGTAGCGGATGGAGTTGTCAGGGTCGATGTACAAACGCTGCCGAAGCTGCCGGGAGCTACCGCGTACTGCGGCGCAGTGAGGTCGCTGAGCGAAAAATCGAGAGCCAGAGCGAGATTTTGTGCAGTGGCATCGCGTACAGTAAGCGGGCGCACGTTCCAGCGCCACTCGATCATCTTCAGGATTGATGTGTGATCGTAAACGCCACTCACCACACTGCCACGCGGAGACTTGGGCGAAATTATCAGACAGGGGACACGGAACCCACGCAGTCCATCCTGGTTGCCTGCGATCGCATCAGCCGCAGGGATGGGCGCCCTGGGTGGGGGGACATGCTCGAAGAATCCACCCCACTCGTCAAAGTTAATGATCAGAACTGTGTTTCGCCAGACCGGACTCGACGTAACCGCCATGTAAACAGAGTTTAAAAACACCTCTCCGTTACGAATGTCGGCGAATGGATGATCGTCATTGGATAGCCCCTGTGACTCTCCTAAAAAACGCGGCTCCACAACCGACACGTGCGGCAAGGTGCCAGCGGCGCAATCGGCAAAGAACTGCGGGACGGGCGCGCTGATTGACAGGTATTTTGAACCCCACAATGCCAGCAGAGGGATGTCGCTGAAGTAATAGCGGCGGCTGATGCTATGGTCCGCCAGACGGTCCCAGATCGTAGGCAGAGTGGAGATCGTAGTCGAGTTATTAATCCGGTCAGTTTGCGCGGCGTGCTGGTAAATTCGATTGGGAAACGTCTCCGCCATGATTGCGGCGAAATAGTTGCTGAAGGTTGTCCATCCGGGAGCCGCTTGACCGAGAAATGCAAGGTCCGATTGCCCGTAATAGCCGATGGGAAACTGGTCTCCTACCGGCGCCCTCTTCAGAAATCCATCGCATTTTCCGCCGTCATACTCCACTCTACCGCCGCTGTAAGAATGATCAGGATCCGCATGTCCACAGCCCTGGTAATCGGTGAGGGCGTAGGTCGGATATGTATTGCCGACGGTGTCCGCAAAACTGAGGCCGGCCTGCATTCCGTTAGCGCCCGGTAGCCAACCTAGAAAATGGTCGAAGGAACGATTCTCCATGGTAACGAGAACGATGTGATCGACACCCGATTTGTTCGGCTTTGGCAGCACGCGCGATTTCGCGAAGAGCGAGCCCGCAGAGCTTAACGCTAGTGCTCCACCAGTGAGCGCTGCGGTTTTCTTTAGAAATTCTCGCCGATCGAGATTGCTTCTGGCCGAAACGTCTGAGGTCTTGCTACGTGCGCTTGGGTTGATGTTGTTGGTTTGGGACATCGTCTCCTCCGCGCCTGGTCAAAGTAGCTGGGGTGTGATGCGGCGGAAAATCTATAGGTTGCGATTTGTCCCAAGCTAATCCAAGGAAACAGTGCAACGCGTGTAATCACGATAAGTCCGCTTAACTCTCAAAATGCCTCGCGCCGCGGGTTTGAGTGCTATCGATTTGATAACCGCATGTTCGTGCACGGAATGTTTGCAAGAATAGTTGGGGCAGAGCATTCTCCAGCGGGAGGACAGCCATGCTTGGAACTGGCAAACTTTAGAAATGCAGGAGGCTTTGTCCGCAGCTATCCCTAACCGGGCGAGGCCTCAAAAGGGCCGGCGGGTGCTCCGGTCCAGAGTCACGCATTTGCTGCACGTGCAGTGAAACAGGGGGGACGCGGGCAGGGCAAGGTGCCCGCAGTTGACGCACGTGTACCAGTCGCCGCCGCTTTGCGCCAGCATCGGCTTGAAGTTGCCATGCTCCACGCAATACGGGCAGCGCACGATCTTCGACTTCTGAGCAGTTGCAAAATCCACTGCTCTTGCTGATACAGGGCAACTCTGCAACGGGCAAGCGCCAAAATACGCCAAGACTCTCGCCTTTCACCTGCACGAGGACGGGAAGCCTTGCCCAGAGCCTTATTTGCCGTTCTGAATTCCCCGATCTAGAACAGATTCCACAGGAATTGGTTGTATACCTCGTGGTGGAACTGCACTTCCTGGGCCTTTACGAATGTGCCCAGCGCGCGCGGGCAGCGGTCTGCCGAGGCCTGCTTTAGATCGGCATAGCGACCCTTCACATCGTCGCCGAAGATCGTTGTGGTCCACTCCGCCTTGCGGAAGTTGTCCATGGCATCGTAGATGTTGTCTGGCAGGTAGCGCTCGGCCTGCCGCAGATTCTTGATCTTCGACGTCTCGCCATCCAATCCGGTCTTGAAGATGGAGTACATGACCATGTAGGGATTGGCGTCCGGCGCCACCGAGCGAACTTCTACCCGCATGCTCTTCTCATTGCCGATCGGAATGCGAATCATGGAGCCGCGATCGACCGCGGAAGCCTTGATCTGGTTGGGCGCTTCAAAATGCGGATCGAGGCGCCGATACGCATTCACGCTGGGATTCAGCAACAGGCAGATGTCGTTCCCGTGGGTGAGGATGCGATCCACAAACGCCCATCCCATCTTGCTGAGCTTCTCTTCGCCTTTAGGATCCCAGAACAGATTCTTCCCGTTCTCGCTGATGGAGACGTTGGTGTGCATTCCGCTCCCATTCACGCCCACCACCGGCTTGGGCAGGAACGAAGCGGTCAATCCCATGTTGGTCGCGACCTGCCGACAGATCAGCTTGTAAAGTTGGATCTGATCGGCCGCCGCCACGACTTCGCCGTATCCGTAGTTGATTTCGAACTGTGAGGGCGCAACTTCGGGGTGATCTTTCTCGTTCTGGAAGCCCATCGAGCGCTGCACTTCCGCCGTGGTATCGATAAAAGTTCGCAGAGGATCGCCGGGCAGCGAATGATAGTACCCGCCTGTGTTGACGTATTCGAACTTCAGGCTTTCGTGATAATGGCGCTCCGCATCGGAGCCCTTGAACAAGAATCCTTCAATCTCGTTGGCGGCATTGAGGGTGTACCCCTTCTTCTTGTGCAGTTCTTCAGCGTAGTTTTTCAGGACGCCGCGAATGTCGCCGGAATAGGAGGTGCCTCCCTTGTCGATGACCTCGCCGAAGACCAGCACCTTGCCCGAGCCAAACACGTCGGCGGGTGCCCAATAAAACGCGGACCAGTCGATGCCCAGGCGAAGGTCGCTCTCGCGCTGCGCTGTGAAGCCGCGAATCGACGAGCCATCGAACGTCAGATTGTCCCAGCTCTTCAGCAGGAACTTCTTGTCGTAATCGAGCATGTGCAGCCGGCCCTCGAGGTCGCTGAAGAGCACGGTCACAGCCTTGATGCGCTTCTCGTCGGTGAGATATTTGAGACGGTCTTCCTGAACCTTGTGCGCCGCGGCGCGGTTCCTGCGCTGCTCCTTTGCCTTGAGGTTAAGTTCTTCCAGCTCGTCGTAGGTCAGTGCCAGGAAATTGCGCAGTTCGTTAGCCATGGGAATGGTTCAGTCTCCTTCGCTATAGGGCGATGAATTTAGGCAAAACGTGTACGGGAAGTTGAAATGGCTGGTTTCAACAGTGCTTGGAAGTCGGAAGCATAGCGCGTAGCGAAGACATCAGCCAATCGAAAATGCTGATGCGCGGCATAAAAGGGATTTATTTCGCGACGATTTCGGGATTCGACGGAACCAGAGATGCACCCGCCCATTGATTCATGGCATGCAGATGGCCGCAATCCAGGCATCGCGTAGACGGGAATTGAGTACGGCAGTTGGGACAGACTGCGCCGGTCTGAAAAGTGTCGAACGCCTGTCCGCAGTTGGAGCACTTCCAATACTCCCCAATCGCCGGCGCCGTCTTGCAACTGGGACACTGAAACGCGTCACGGCGCGGAAGCTTGGCCATCTTCAAAAGATCTTGTGCGTGCTTCAGGCCGCCCCAGCAATTCATCAGCAGGTAGAAGGCCATGATCCCCAGCCACGCGTCGCGCGAATAAATGGCGAGTCCGATGCCTCCGACTACTCCCAGGAGTCCAACAATGGTGGCGACCAACAGGCTACGAGCTCTCCCGAGGACAAACCAAAGCAGAGAACGCAATATCTGTCCGCCATCCAGCGGATAAATAGGAAGGATGTTGAAAATCAGCAGCCAAATATTGATCCGGCGGATCATGTAAACGAGTTCGGACAAGTCCCGCGAAGCGCCGGTCGAAGCTACCTGAGAAAACAGGACGGCAAGAACTGGAATCAGCGCCACGTTCACCAGAGGCCCAGCCGCGATACTCCACAGTGTTGCTCCCGGACGCTGCGGCGGATCGACATAAGCCACGCCGCCGAGAGGCCAGAGCACGATCCGGTCGGCCTTTCCTCCAACTTGCCGGCAAGCCAGGGCATGTCCGAACTCATGCATGAGCACGATCAGGAAGAGCGCAAGATATTCGAAGACGTTCCAGGTGATCGAAGAGTAGCGTCCGGCGCGGCTTTGAATCTCGTAAACCGCAACCAGGAACCACCACCAATGCAGAAATACATCGACTCCGAAGAGTCGAAACAGGTGAATTGATCCTTTTCGGGTAGGCATGGAAGCACTAGTTTACTTGAGTCCGCACCGCCCACGTGATTACAAACGAACATGTCTGCAGGTGGGCAGGGAATTCAGGTGGGCCACCTGCACAACACACGTGGGGGCGGACCCATTGGTCCGCCCCGCGGAGCCAAGCGAAGCGGTTGGGGCACGCCACTGTTTGACCAGAAACCCAGCCGGACCAATAGGTCCGGCTCTACGTGATTGGGGTGGGCCCTGGGTTTTTAGTGTCTACTGTCTGTGAGCAGACGCGCCGGCAGCGAGCTCCCGCAACGTGCTCAGGAAACCCGAGGCGGTCTTGGGATCGTCCAGTGCATCAAGGGCGATCGTGGCCGAGAACTGCGGAGACTCCGGCCGGAAGCGCACTTGCAGTACGTCCTGCTGCCGGACGGTCATCAACGTATTCAGTTCCGGGGTGGAGTCCTGTTTCCAATGCGTGCGGGTGGTCAGGATGACGGGGCCGGGTTCGTAGATGTCCCATTCGCGCTGGTCGCGTTGCCGGGCATCGACGCCGCGGCTGTGGGCGCACCAGCGATGCCGCACCACTTCAAGATGGAAGTTGGGGGAGCCTCCCAGGTCGGCCTCGAAGGTCAGCGTCTCTTTTTGCTTGTGAACGCGGCTCAGGAGCCATTGAATCGGCAGCGGCCGCGGCCGGAATTTCATGGTCACGTGTGCGTTTTCAAAGCTGCGAGAAGGGAAATGTAAACGCGCGTGCAGCCGAGAGCTGTTCAGCCAGCGAAAATCCAGGATTCGTCCCTTGCCCGCACAGGCCGACTGCACCCAGCGCAGCGCTTCGGCGCCTCGGCGGCGGTTGTAGGCGGCGAACAGCAGATACCAGATCCCCAGTGCCGCGACAGCGCAAATCACGTCAATGATTAGAAGGCGACCCACGGCGTCCTTCGCATTCGCTGTTTCTCTGATGCTGATGGTACGTCCGAGGTTGCGACATGAGCAAGGGGCCAAATCTCTCCTGGCGAAATTTTTACCGCACTCGGCCGTCATTGTGGAAATCGCGAACTCCGGCGCAATCCCGCACTTACCGATCCCTCCGTTCCGACCCGCTACTGGGTACAATGTCGCCAGCGTGATCCGCGACTTCGAGCCCGAGGATTTCGAAAGCTTATGGCGCATGGACCAGGCCTGTTTCCCGGCAGGTATTGCATATTCGAAGCAGGAATTAAAAGCCTACATTCGTCAGCGCGGGGCGTTTACCCTGGTCGCCGTCGATGACGGAGGCGGGAAAGCTCAGGGGTTCATCGTGGCCCATCGCGGGCCTACGGGTCACATCGTCACCATTGATGTGGATCCGGGGACGCGCCGCTCGGGCGTGGGCTCCGCTTTGCTGCAGTCCGCCGAAGAACGTTTGCACGCGGCCGGAAGTCGTGCTGTCGGTCTGGAAACTGCAGTGGATAACTTCGCGGCCCTGGCTTTTTATAAGCGGCACGGCTACAACGTGCTCCGCGCTTGGCCGCGATACTACTCCAATGGTGTGGACGCGCTGGTGCTGAAGAAAGACCTGAACGGCAACAGCACCTCGAAGAAATGATTTGCCCTGAGATCGCCTCTCCAGATACCTTGCCTTGCATATGAAAGTCGCGATCCAGGGGGAGTTGGGTTCTTTCAGCCATGAGGCTGCGGAACGGATGCTGCCTCGATGCACTGTGGTGCCATGTGCCCGATCGGCAGAGGTATTCGATCGGGTGGAGCGAGGCTCAGTAGAAGGGGCGGTCATCCCCATTGAGAACACCTTGGCGGGAACCGTCGCCGAGCATGCTGACCTGCTGGTTTCACGCAACGTCTTTATCCAGGCCGAATACCTGCTTCGCATCATTCACAACGTGATTGCGCCGCCAGGCGTGCAGATGCGCTCACTGCGGCGCGTCCTGTCCCATCCTGTTGCGCTCGACCAGTGCCGGGACTTCTTCCACCAGCATCCCGACATCGAGCCAGTTCCTTTCTATGACACTGCGGGAAGCGTGAAGCATGTTATCGAGAACCACTTGAAAGATGCCGCAGGGATCGCCGGGCAACAGGCGGCTCGGGAGTATTCGGGAAAGATTCTGAAAGCCGGCATCGAAGACGAGAAGAGCAACTTCACTCGCTTTTTCCTCATTAGACAGCTCGGCCGAGGCCGTCGGTCACCCAGTCGTGTCTCGCAAGCACGGCGAGGCGTGGGGCACGCCGCCGCCGGAACTGATTATTGCCGGCTGATTCCCGCAGGGGCCAATAAGACTTCCATCGCGTTTAAGGTGAAGAACCTGCCCGGAGCCCTGTTCAAGTCCCTGAGCGTCTTTGCCTTGCGCGACATCAGTCTGAGCAAGATTGAATCGCGCCCCA
>QHVR01000362.1 GCA_003223595.1 Acidobacteriota bacterium | reverse complement strand
GGTGGATCGGTGAGCCGATGGTTGCGGGGCTGGTCAGCAACGTACGCTACCTGCAAAGCCTTCCTCATCTCGCCGTGTACGCCCACGGAATCGCCATTGCCATTGCCTTCACCCTGATTACGTATATGCACGTCATCCTGGGCGAACTTGTGCCCAAGACGCTGGCGCTGCAACGAGCCGAGCAGATCGCCTTGGCGGTGGGCGCGCCCATGGAGGCCTTTCTCTCCGGGGGACTGGTTCTCCGTGCCTTTGGCGCACACCCAACCCGGCGCGGCGGGGCGGTACACTCGCCGGACGAACTCAAATTGATTGTCACCGCCAGCCGCCAGTTCGGCCAAATTCCAGAGTTTCAGGAAGAGATGATCCACAACGCCATCGAACTGGACAGCATCACGGTCCGCGAAGTCATGGTGGCGCGCCCGGACATCTTTTCGCTGCCTTCGGACCTGCTGCTGGATGATGCCCTGGCTAGAGTGGTTGAGGGCCAGCACTCGCGCATTCCGATCTATGATCCGCAGCGCGGGCCCGAGCACATCGTGGGAGTGCTCTATTACAAGGACCTGATGCGCTGGATGCGGCTTCGGCTGAGCAACCTGGGCCAGACCACGGCAACCCGCATCTCGCGCATGCAGATCGGCCAGATCATGCACGACGTGGTGGTGGTCCCCGAGACCAAGGTTCTTGCCGAGTTGCTGTCTGAATTCAAGGAGCGCCGCCGCCATCTTGCGGTCGTGGTCGATGAGTTCGGTTCAACCGCAGGGGTTATCACGGTCGAAGATGTGCTGGAACAACTGGTGGGCAATATCGAAGATGAATTCGACGTTTCTCCGAGTCAGCCGGCGCTGCAGGATGAATCCGTAATGCTGCTGGAAGGTTCGGCGAACATACGCGATCTGGAAACGGAGTATGGATTGATTCTGCCGCGAGAGGCGGGGTTCGAGACCTTGGGAGGATTTATCCTGGCGCGATTGCAGCGCATCCCTGAAATCCGCGACACCTTCGAATACGAAGGCCGCCGGTACACGGTGGAGCAGATGGACGGCCATCGCATCGCGCGCGTCCGAATCGAGAAAACAGCGCAGACCGAAGGCGAAGCGGAAGCCGCCAAGGGCGCCGGCAGCTGAGAACCGATAACTGAAGCCCCTACTCCAACGCGTGCTTTACACCCTCCCGGTTATCTGGCTGGTGGTCAGCTTTGTCTTTCTCCTGATTCACCTGGTCCCGGGTGATCCCATTGCACAAATGCTGGGAGAAGGCGCGCCCCCCGCCGATATCGCCGCCACGCGGCACGCCTTTGGCCTTGACGCTCCGTTGGGCGAGCAATACCTCCGATACTGGAAAGGAGTGCTGCATGGAGATCTGGGGCGATCGATTCGTTACAACCAGTCGGTCACGCACGAAACTGTTGTCTCAGCGCTATCCTTACACGCTTCGGCTGACGCTGGCGTCGTTGCTGGTGGCCATCGTGCTCTCGATCCCGGCGGGAGTCCGGTCGGCGCGACGGCGCAACCGGTGGGATGACCGGCTGCTGTCGGTGCTGAGCCTCTTCGGCCTCTCGTTCCCCAACTTTGCGCTAGGCCCGATTCTCATCCTGCTCTTCGCGATCAAGTTGGGATTGCTTCCGGTATCCGGCGCGGGATCCATGGCCAACCTCGTGCTGCCTGCGATCACCATGGGCGGAGCGTTAGCCGCGATCCTGACCCGCATGGTGCGCACCTCCATGCTCGAGGAACTCAGCCAGGACTATATCCGCACTGCGCGAGCCAAAGGCTTGCCGGAGCGAACCGTTGTTTATCGACACGCGCTGCGCAATGCAATGATCCCAATTCTTACAGTTCTGGGTTTGCAATTCGGTGCGCTGCTCGCCGGAGCAATCGTCACCGAAACAATTTTCGCCTGGCCTGGAATCGGCCGCCTCACCATTCAGGCCATCTCGAACCGCGATTACTACCTGGTGCAGGGGTGCATTCTCGCGATTGGCTTAACTTATGTAGCCGTGAACTTCCTGACCGATATGCTGTACTCGGTCGCGAACCCGCGAATACGGCAGTGATGAGATTGCCTTTCAGTCAACTGAACCAGCAACAGTGACATCGAATGTGGATGGCCGCGCTTCCGCACTCTCCCGCTGAACTGCCGGACGGTTTTCTGTATCGTCCGGAATTCATAAGCTGCGAAGAAGAGAATGCTCTTCTCCGGCAGATTGCAAACCTGGAATTTCAAGCCTTCGATTTTCACGGCTACATTGCGAAACGCCGTATCGTGGAGTACGGATTCGAATACGACTTCACGTCGCGCCAGGCGTCGACGGCGCGTCCGCTGCCCGGATTTCTCGATCCGTTCAGGGTGCGAGCGGCGGCATGGGCCGGAGTTCGTGATGATGAGATTATTGAATCGGTGATCACCGAATACTCACCCGGCTCGCCGATTGGGTGGCATCGCGACGTTCCGCAGTTCGAAATCATCATCGGAATTTCGCTCAAGAGCAGTTGCCGCTTCCGCTTTAAACCCTATCGTGGAGAAGGCACAATTGTCGCAGTATCTCTCGAACCGCGTTCCGCCTACATTCTGAGCGGAGCGGCACGATGGCAATACCAGCACAGCATACCCGCGGTGAAGACCCTTCGGTACTCCATCACGTTCCGCACGTGGAGAAGCAAGACGCCAGGAAGGCGCAAAACTTCCGCAGCCTAAGCAGCTACTCTGAATTTACAACCATCACTCCGCCAGCAATCCGAATCCAAGAAAAACCGCATTGTGAGGCAGCCATGAAAACGCGCGCTGAATTTCTCGGTCACCCCATCCACCAGATGGTGATCGTTCTTCCCTTGGGCCTGCTGGCCACCGCAGCCACATTCGACCTCATTGGCGCCGCACGCCGCAATCGCGACCTGCTTCGGACCAGCCACTATATGCTGGGCGCCGGATTGATCACTGCCACAGGCGCGGCGGTCCCCGGTGCAGTGGATTACTTCAGCATTCCTCAAAACACGCGGGCAAGAAGGATCGGGCTGCTGCACGGAATCGGAAACTTGATCGTGGCTGGCCTTTTCACGGCAAGCTGGGCGACGCGCAGACGACGTCCGCAGCGGCCGCCTCGTGCGGCACTGATCCTGTCCGCGACTGGCGCGGGCCTTGCATTAGTCACAGAATGGCTGGGAGGAGAATTGGTAGACCGGCTGGGCATCGGCGTGCACGAGGGAGCGGATGTGAATGCGCCCAGTTCGCTGACCAGCCCGGGAACGCGCAAACCCGCCCTCAGCCAAACGTCAGCCGATCTGCCGAAGGCGGCGGGAGGCAAGTAGCGCGCCGGCTCATCGGCGCTACACTTCCATAGCATCACCCGACAACTGCTGATAAGGGTCAGAGTACTGCTCAGGGCTTTTGCGACTTGCGGAACCAGCGACGTCGCGGCAGGAAGCGATACCGGATCAGAGTCCAGATTGCCAGCCAGCCATCAGCGTGCCGGATTTTTTTTCCTTGTATCGCGGAGCGGGGGTGGTACGAGATCGGGACTTCCGCGATTTTCTCGTGCATGCGACAAAGCTTGGCCGTGACTTCCGGACAAAATTCAAAGCGGCGGCATTCCAATTCCATTTGTGCCAGCAGGGAGCGACGCAGCACTTTGTAGCAAGTCGCCTCATCGTGGATATCGGCGCCATAAAGCAAGTTGGTGAGGTGAGTGAGAAATTTGGCGCCCAGAAAAAAGCGCAGGCCGCGCTCCGGGCGATCGGGCCGCACTCCGTAAACCACGTTCGCTTCTCCGCTCTCTAGCGGGGCCAGCAATGCGGGATAATCACTCGGATCGTATTCCAGATCGGAATCTTGGATCAGGACATACTCGCCGCGAGCGTGGGCCAGTGCCGTGCGGATCGAAGCACCCTTCCCGCAATTCCTCTCGTGGAAGAGGATTGTGAGTTCGTCGATGGCAGGCAGAGCCCGCAATTTTTCACGTGTTCCATCGGTCGAGCCGTCGTCGACAACGATGATTTCCTTCTTTACCGGGGAAGCGACCACCGCGCGCAGCAGATCGTCGAGATTCTCAACCTCGTTGTACACGGGTACAATCACCGACACGCAACCCGCCCAGCGGTCTTTGGCCGAGTCTTGGTCCACCCACCCGAGAGTTGACGCGGAATGCATCTGCAGATCCTAGCTACAGGATACCCACGATTCTGCTGATAAGAAAGCGCGAAACGAAGTTTCAGTGGCTCGAATTGCCTGTTTCGAGAATTGCAGTTAACCTGCGCAAGGTGAGCGATTTGCTGGAGATCGCAGACCCTCAGTTCCAACCTGCATCGGGGCTGAGCTTGCGCCCGGACGAGGTGCAACTCTGGCGCGTCGATCTAAACCAGGTTGCCCCCGCGGAACCACGCTGGCGCCAGCTCCTGTCTCCTGATGAAGCGGTGCGGGCGGACCGGTTTCACTTCGAGCGCGACCGGCGCAACTATACCGCGACCCGCGCGCTATTGAGGATGTTGTTGGGTAAGTACGTCAACTCCGCTCCTGAACGCGTCCCCTTCGTTTACGGCGAGAGAGGGAAACCGGCGTTGGACAGCAACCACTCCGAGACTCACCTGTATTTCAATGTCTCGCACTCCGGAATGAAAGCTTTGCTTGCCTTCGCGCACGGGCGTGAAGTGGGAGTAGATGTGGAACAGATTCGTAACAATCTCGATCACCAGGGACTGGCGAGAAGATTCTTCTCTCCAGCCGAGCAACAGGCACTTGCAGCATTGCCGCGTTCTGAACAATGCGCTGGCTTTTTTCGATGCTGGACGCGAAAAGAAGCGTACATCAAAGCACAGGGCGCCGGATTCTCTCTGCCCTTAGATGGCTTCGATGTGTCTCTGCTACCCGGAGAACAGAACGCCCTGCTGGCGACGCGCCCTGATGCAGGCGAGGCCAGCCTCTGGTGCTTGTGCGAAGTCGCGGCCGGCCAAGGGTATGAGGCGGCGTTGTGCGTCCGGGGTCATGGTTGGCGCTTGCGCTGCTAGTGCGCAAGATCTTTCAACCTTCGGGCGCAAAAAGATGAAATGCGTTCCTTTGTGCGCAACGATTTGCATAGTCTCGCCGAAGTAGAGCAGGGAGAAACTGCGAACTCACTGGTTTTGCCTTTATCTCTATCAACTTACAGTACAATAAAACAGCTCGCAAAGGCATGAGATTTGCGTGCCATGGGGATATCGAATTGTGAGGGTGTACACGAGATCAACTTGGGTGTTGATCCACTGCGGGTGAGCAGTTCAGTAGTAATGTCCCCCCAAACCAGCGGTTCATGAAGTCAATGGGATTTTCTGCGACACTTAGAATCACTGCATTCCATCTCAATCGCCGAACCTGGGAGGTTCACGCACTTGTCTGATTCCACTAGTCATTTGATCGCGCCGCACGGCGGCGAACTTGTCAACCTGATGGCTGCTCCGGAGCGGGCTGCCGAACTGAAAGCCCACTCGCGCGAGTGGCCGTCGTGGGATCTGACAGCACGTCAGATCTGCGACCTCGAGTTACTCATGAGCGGAGGGTTTTCACCTCTGC
>QHVR01000361.1 GCA_003223595.1 Acidobacteriota bacterium | reverse complement strand
CAGCATCGATGTGTACCGCGCGGTGGGCATTTCGCATGGCACCGAAGATGGGCCGCTGCAGGAGGTGCCGCTTACGGAAGAGTCGGAGCTGCGGCGCCGTCTGCATCCCTACCCCGCGGAAAGCATGCAGCACCTGCGTAAGATCTTCGCCTGGGTGACCGACGACTACGACAAGATCCCGGCCGAGCGCGTAGTGATGAACGATCACAGACTTCCCGGCACGGTGCTGCGACTGCCCATGATTTATGGCCCCGGCGATCCGCTGCGCCGTTTTTATCCCGTGGTGAAGCGCATCCTTGACGGGCGACGCCACATTATTTTTCCCGAGACGCTTGCTGCCTGGCGTTCGCCGCGAGGCTACGTGGAGAACGTGGCCACGGCCATCGCGCTGGCTGCTACTGATGATCGCGCGGCGCGACGTGTCTACAACGTCTGCGAGGAGCCAGCGTACAGCGAGCTGGAGTGGGCGCGAAAGATCGCGGCGGAGATGCGGTGGGATGGAGACTTTGTCGTGCTGCCACTTGATCGCACGCCCCGGCATTTGCTACAGCCCGGCAACGCCGCGCAACATTGGACCGCAAGTTCGGTGCGCATCCGCCAGGAACTCGGATACCAGGAACCTGTGACGATAGACGAGGCAATCCGGCGAACCATCAGATGGGAACGGGAAAATCCGCCGGCTGGCGCGCTCATGGCGCAGTTCGATTACCCCGCCGAGGATGCGGCGCTAGCAGCCCATGACGCCTGATACAGCAGGAAGTAAGGAGGTGCGCCGCATGCAACTTCGGCGTTGGCACACCCTGGATTGGAGTAATGTCGCTAACTCTCGGCCCTGGTACTTACGAAAGAGTAGGTCTTCCGCACACGGGCTTGTGATGGAGATCACAGCCCATACATTGTGATTCCGGACACAATCATTGGTCGGGGGAAATCTGTCATTTTCCCCGGTGCGGAGCGCCTGTGTTCAAAATCGTCCACGCACAATTCCTTGCGCCGGGCATCAAGCGGTTTGTAATTGAAGCGCCGCGGATCGCGCGCAAACAGAAGCCGGGACAATTCGTTATCCTGCGGATTTACGAGGAGGGCGAGCGCATTCCGGTCACCATCGAGAACTCCGATCCCGAGCGCGGCACCATCAGCATTGTCGTGCAGGCCGCGGGGAAGACCACGCAGCTGCTTAACTCGCTCGAAACCGGCGACTCGATTCTCGACGTGGTCGGCCCTCTCGGGAAGCCCTCCGACATTCGGAAGTACGGCACGGTGGTTGTGGTAGGGGGCGGAGTGGGCACCGCGATGGCTTATCCCACGGCGGCTGCGCTGAAGCAAGCGGGCAATCGCGTCATCTCGATTGTGGGTGCGCGTAATCAGGAATTGGTCATTCTCGAAAAAGAGATGCGCGCCGTCAGCGATGCGCTCATGATCACCACTGATGACGGCAGCTATGCCGACAAAGGATTCGTCACCGACAAACTTCGCCAGCTCATCGAGAACGGCACACGCATCGACCAGGTCATCGCCGTGGGGCCGATCGTGATGATGAAAGCTGTGGCGGAGATGACTCGCAAAGAGAACATTCACACCGTGGTCAGCCTGAATCCCATCATGATCGACGGCACCGGCATGTGCGGCGGTTGCCGGGTGCTGATCGACGGCAAGAGCGAGTTCGCCTGCGTCGACGGGCCTGAGTTCGACGCGCACAAGGTGGATTTCTCCGTGCTGGTGCAGCGCAACACCATGTACCGCGATGCGGAGCAGCGCTCGCTGGCGGAGTATCAACACTCCAAAGCCGCCGAAGACGGAAAGTGCTCAGTCAACTCGCAAGGAGCGCAAGCATGAGCCCGACCGCGACGAAATCCAAGAACCCGGTGTCCCCCAAAGACCGCATGAAGATCCCGCGGCAATTAATGCCCGAGCAACCGGCGCACGAGCGGGCGCACAATTTCGAAGAAGTGAATCTGGGATACAACGCGGAGTTGGCCCAGCAGGAAGCCAAGCGCTGCCTGGAATGCGCCAAGCCTACCTGCACCGACAACTGTCCGGTGGGCATTGACGTGAAGAAGTTCGTCGAACTGATTGTAGCGGGGGATTTCCTAGGGGCCGCGGCGAAGATCCGCGAAGCCAACGTGCTGCCCGCGGTCACCGGCCGCGTATGCCCGCAAGAAGATCAATGTGAAGGGAAGTGCCTGCTCTCGAAGAAAGTAAAGCCGCTGGGAATCGGGTACCTGGAACGTTTCGTCGCCGACTACGAGCAGAAGATGGGCACGCACGTAGTGCCCAAAGTTGCGCCTACTGGAAAGAGAGTCGCCGTGGTAGGAAGCGGTCCTTCCGGCCTTACGGTCGCTGGAGACCTGATCCAGAAGGGGCATAAGGTGCGGGTCTTTGAGGCGCTGCACGAAATCGGCGGAGTTCTGGTCTACGGCATTCCCGAGTTCCGGCTGCCGAAGCAGATCGTGCGCGAGCAGATCGACTACATGCGCGCGATGGGAGTTGAGTTCGAGACGGACGTCGTGGTCGGGCGCACCTTAACGATTGGCGAACTGCTCGAAGAAGAAGGCTACGACGCGGTCTTTATCGGAACGGGCGCGGGCTTGCCGCAGTTCATGAACATTGCCGGAGAGCATCTGAACGGGGTGTACTCCGCCAACGAATTCCTCACGCGCATCAACCTGATGAAGGCCTACAAGTTCCCCGTATATGACGAGCCTATGCTCGACTTGAAAGGAAGAGATGTGGCGGTGATCGGAGGCGGCAATACGGCGTTGGACGCGATCCGCTCCGCGCTGCGGCTGGGCGCGCGCAAAGCGTATGTGATCTACCGGCGCAGCGATGCGGAAATGCCCGCGCGCGCCGAAGAAGTGCACCACGCCCGACAGGAAGGCATTAATTTCCAGATGCTCACGGCTCCCGTCGAATTTCTTTCCGACGGCAAGGGATGGCTCACGGCCGCGCGTTGCGTGCGCATGGAATTGGGAGAGCCTGATGCTTCCGGCCGCCGCCGCCCGGTTCCCATCCAAGGTTCGGAGTTCGACCTGCCTCTATCAGTGGCCGTGATCGCGATCGGCACCAGCGCGAATCCCATCGTGCAAAGCACCACTCCGGGTTTGGGCACCAACAAGAAGGGATACATTCAGGCCAGCGACGAAACCCAGCGCACCACTCGCAAAGGTGTATTCGCCGGAGGAGATATCGTTACGGGGAGCGCCACCGTGATCCTGGCCATGGGAGCGGGACGACGCGCCGCCAACTCCATCCATGAATACCTGACTACGGGGGACTGGTAAGCGGAAGAAGTTTCAAGTTTCAGGTTTCCAGTTTCAAGTGCAAGAGGTTCGCAGCGAACTCGAAACTTGAAACCTGAAACTCGAAACTGTTCATCCAAAGCTGATCTCAATGTAAGTATCCGTCCTGCGCCAGATCCAGGGAATGCGAGCCATCCAATACTTGCGATCCAGCGTCTTACGCGCGCTGCGATGCTCTTCCGGCGGCAGGATGCGAGCGCGGGCGGCGAATTCCGGCCCAGTCACCTTGCCGCGAATCGTACAGGGCGCGACTTTTACCTGGGGATTATTTCGAATCCGCTTGGCCTTGCCCATATCGCTGCGGGTCATGACGTAGAGC
>QHVR01000360.1 GCA_003223595.1 Acidobacteriota bacterium | reverse complement strand
GCAGCACGATTGGATTGTTCCTGCTCATCTGGATCGTGGTGTTTTGGATTCTCTATTTCGTGATCAAGAAAGTTCCGAACGGCTACGTACTGGGCGTGATCACCGCGATCCTGGTGTACGCCGCGGGATGGCTGTTCGTGAACCGCACCCCGGTCGGCGGAGACGACAATCACGTACTCTGCATTGGAGTAGGCGGCGGATTGGGCATCGTAATGCTGTTCAACGTCTGGGGCATCATCTGGCCAAACAATAAGAAAATCATCCGCGCCGCCTTGGCTGGAGCCCCGCGCGAGGACGTAGCCAAGCTAGCGCGCCAGGCCTTCCTGGCCTCCCGAACGAATTTCTTCTTGTCCGTCCCCATGCTGTTCTACATGGCGGCGGCATCGCACTTCGGCAGCACGGTCATATTCGGCAAATGAGCAAATCCGCCGCCTGCTGGCGAAAGGAATCCAGGACGGCTGACAAAGGCAAAAACTTTCGTGTTGTTAGCAAGTCAAAATGTCCGGTTTTCTTAGCACGTGACATGTCCGGTTTGAATTAAACGACCAGCCGCCGTCGAGGCTGTGGGAAAGTGGGAATCCCGCGGGGTTTGCGGGATTTCCAAGCGAGGTGGGAAAGTCGGTTTTTGGACTTTTCCAGCTCGCGGCTTTTCCACAGCCCGTCCGCGCCGCGTTTTGTTTGCTGCCAAAGCTGTGCCGGACGCGTTGTAGTGGCCCAGCCGGTGTGGCCCATGGGTCAGGCTGATGGTCCCATCCAAGTGCTGATGCACGGTGACGGTGCAGCCCTGGAGCGTGCTGCGCCAGCGCACCGCTTCGATCTGCAGGTTGAGGTTCTGAAAGCTGACCGTGTTATCGCGATTCACCGTACGCTCGAACTGCAAGGCGAAGATCAGATCCAGATCGCGGCTGCGACCCGGCATAAACGCACTGCCCGGTTGCGCTGGCGGCACCTGAAAACGACGATTAAACTCGGCCCTGTAGCACTCCCGCAAAAAAGCATTGGCCGCATCCAGCGTCTTGATCCCGGCCAGTCGCAACTCCTGCGGCAGCCGGCCTTGCCAGGTGCCGAAGTTGCGCTCGCTTCTTCCCCGCGCCTGCGGCGAGTACGCCGGAATCATCTGGATGCCCAACTCGCGCAGCGCCCGTCCCACCTGGGTCAGGCGATGGGAATCCACTTTGCCTCCCACCTTCGGCGTCAGCCAGAAATGGCTCCCCCGATCGCTGTACAGTGCGCAGAACACCCCCTTGCGCGCGATCACTTCTTGCAATCCCGCCATCACCGTCAGCGTCGATTCTTCTTCCACCAACTGCGCGTAATAAATCTCGCAGCTGGCGTCGTCCAGAATCACGATCAGGTCATACCAGCGCTCGTCCTGGAACCAGCGATGCCGGCTGCCGTCGATGTGCAACAGCATCCCTGGCAAGGGCCGCCGCGGACGCCGCTTGCGATGCACTCCGCGCTTGCGCCCTCGCGCCACCAATCCCGCTCCCTGCAAGGCCTGCTTCACCCACGTATAGCTGAGCTCGATCTGATGCTGCTCCCGCAACTTCTCGTGAAAATGCCGCACGTTCAGATCGGCATAGCGATCCCGATACAGCCCCAGCACCTGCTCCACCAGCGCCAGTGGAACCCGCTTCGGCGACGGTTGTCCCCGGCGCCGGTCGAACAGCCCGTCATAGCCGAACTCCTCATAACGCTCGCGCCAGCGCCGCATATGCCGGTCGCTGATGCCGATGATCTCCGCTGCTTGCCACCACGTGATCTGCTTTGCCATGGCTCGTAATATCACTTCCTGTACTTTCATCGCCCGCTCCATCGCGGCCTTCGGGTAAGAGAACATGCCTGCCATGGTCTCCTACCCTCACCGCCCGAATAGCGGACATCTCACGTGCTATCTCAACCGGACATATCATGTGCTAACGACACTTAGGTAAATCCTCGTTGCACCAATGAGGAATCGGATGTAACATTCGGGCCGCTCGCGGGCCGTCCCTGGGAAGTAAAGGAGGATCGCGCCATGAAACACCTTCAGCTTTGGGCAGTCCCTTTGCTACTTGTCCTGTCTTGCCCCAGCTTTGCAGACACGATGATAGCTTTGTATCCGAACAGCAGCGGAGACAACTTTGCATTTCTCCAACGCCGGCCGGGTTTCTCGGTTGGCGTCAGCGGAGGAGTCGCTTATACCTACTTTTACGACGGGGCATATGCGCCTGGAACAACATTATTCGGATACACACAAGTATTTATTGGTGAAGCATTCGCGGTGCTCGGAGGCGTCGGCCACGAGTTGACTTCGTTAAGTGGCACCCTCTTTGTTAGCAGCATTACGCTTCCCACGAACGGCAAAGACTTCACGGCCAACGTGGTGGTCGAGTTCAGTGGTTCCGGAGTTACGGCCGACACTTTTCAGGACATTGATTTCGGTGGCTCCAGAAGAGGGAAGATTGTCTTTCATTACATCGACGGGTCATACTTCCCGGACGCTTTTACAACCGCGCCTGAGCCCACCAGTTTGCTATTACTGGGCACGGGCTTAGCGGGGATTGGATGGCGGAAATACCGGGCCATCAGGAAAGCCATGAGCTGACGGTGCCGGCGCTCGCTCGTCGAGCGGATGCGGTGCATTTTTCCGAGAATAAGGTTGTAGACGCGATCGCGCTCTTGACTGGGCACACCGAGAAAGATGGCGAGTAGAGGCAAGAATCACACGGGGAGTACCTGTGCTTGCAAGGGCTTAATGGTGGGCAGTGCAGGACTCGAACCTGCGACCTCCTCGGTGTAAGCGAGGCGCTCTAACCAACTGAGCTAACCGCCCGTCCTGGCTTCGCCCTGTTGACTGGAAGAGATGAAGGGCGTCGCGTTGCGGCGTTGGTTCGAGTATACGCGAGCGCGGAAAAAACCTTCAAACACGCCGTTCGTTGCTAGACTGGCTGCTTGCGCCGGCTCATTGTCAACGCGGACGACTTCGGATTTACTTCCGGGGTCAATCGCGCCATCGTAGAGGCGCATTCCCGCGGGATCGTGACTTCCTCCACCCTGATGGCCAACGGTCCGGCTTTTACCCAAGCGGTGGAGCTGGCTAAACGGAATCCGCAGCTCGGCATCGGCTGTCATGTCGTGCTGATCGATGGCGAACCCGTTCTCGATGTAGAGAAGCTTCCGTCCCTCACGGAGTCGCGGCGTTTCCGCAACAGCCTTAAGAGCTTCGCAGGACGAGCGCTTACCGGCCGCATCGCCGAGGGCGAGATTTTCGCCGAGGCTGCGGCACAAATTGGCAAGCTGCAAGCCAGCGAAATCTCCGTCTCGCATGTGGACACGCACAAGCACACCCATTTGTTCCCCAGGATTTTGCGTCCGCTGCTGCGTGCGGCACGGGAGTGCGGCGTGCGAGCCGTGCGCAATCCTTTCGGGCCGCGCTTGCCCATGCGTTCCAGCCAACTGATGCGCCGTCCGAATTTGTGGACCCGCTATGCGCAGTTGCGGATTCTGGGCGGGTTCGCCAGAAGATTCCACAGCACGGTCGCGCAGGAAGGTTTCCTCACTACCGACGGAACTCTGGGCATCGAGGTCACAGGCACGCTGGACGAAACCCTGTTCCATGCGATTGCCCAGAGCATTCCCGAGGGCACTTGGG
>QHVR01000359.1 GCA_003223595.1 Acidobacteriota bacterium | reverse complement strand
CCCAAATGTTGTTTCTGGCTCAAGAAGATCCGGAGAAAGACATCCAGCTTTACATCAACTCTCCCGGAGGCTCGATCACGGCCGGCATGGCAATTTACGACACCATGCAATATGTGAAAAACGACGTGATGACGCTGTGTGTCGGGCAGGCGGCATCGATGGCCGCGTTACTTTTGGCATCAGGCGAAGCCAAAAAGAGATTGGCACTTCCGAATTCGCGGATTCTAATACATCAGCCGTCCATGGGTGGATTGTCGGGGCAGGCTACCGATATCGACATTCATGCGCGAGAGATTTTGCGTATGCGTGAGATCACAAACCAGTTGTTGTCCAAGCACAGTGGTCAGAAACTGGACAAAGTAGAAAAAGATGTGGAGCGCGACTTCATCATGAACGCGCAGCAGGCTAAGGAATACGGAATCATAGACGATATCATCTACAAGACGGTAAAAGCGGTATGATCGGCCTTCGCGCCAGAGGTTAGTGGACCGAAAACGGCATGACGGGCGGATCTTGGAGCTGGGGAGCCAGTCATAACCGTTACACCGCTGAAGGAGTAACAGTCGAGTGAAAAGCAAATCGGGTACGGATGAGATTCTACGGTGTTCGTTCTGCCACAAGTCGCAGGATGCGGTAGCGAAACTGATCTCCTCCCCCAGCGATTATCCACGGGCCTACATCTGCGATGAGTGCGTTGCGGTATGCAACTCCATTCTGGAAGATGACCGCGCGGCCACCCCTCCCTCGAGCACGCCGAACCAGTTACCCAAGCCGCAGGAAGTTAAAGCGTTCCTTGATGAGTACGTGATTGGGCAGGAGCAAACAAAGAAGAAGCTGGCGGTGGCGGTTTACAACCACTACAAGCGCATCTTCATGAACCGGCAGAAGACGGGCGACGGCATTGAGCTGTCCAAGTCGAACATCATGCTGATCGGGCCGACCGGAACGGGCAAGACGCTTCTGGCGCAGACCCTGGCACGCATGCTGGATGTGCCGTTCGCGATTGTTGATGCGACCACGCTTACGGAAGCGGGCTACGTCGGCGAGGATGTTGAGAACATTATTCTGAAGCTGTTGCAGGCGGCGGACGGCGATGTCAGCCGGACGCAGACGGGCATCATCTATATCGATGAAGTAGACAAGATCGGGCGAAAGGATGAGAACCCGTCGATCACCCGGGACGTTTCGGGCGAGGGCGTGCAGCAGGCGCTACTGAAGATCCTGGAAGGAACGATTGCGAATGTGCCTCCGCAGGGGGGACGCAAGCATCCGCACCAGGAATTCACGCCGGTGGATACCACCAACATTCTGTTCATCTGCGGTGGAGCGTTTGTTGGGCTGGACAAGATCATCTCGCGGAGAATGGGCAAGAAGTCGCTGGGGTTCCGCAGCGGCGAAGAGGCCGAAAAGGAAGAGTCGTTTACCTCAAGGAAGAAGTCGCAGGAGTTGGTGCAGGAAGTTCAGCCGGAAGACCTGATCAAGTTCGGGCTAATTCCTGAGTTCGTCGGGCGGCTGCCGGTGGTGGGCATGCTCGAGGATCTGGACGAGAACGCCCTGATCGAGATTCTGACCCGGCCGAAGAACGCCATTGTCAAGCAATACCAGCGGCTGTTCGAGTTCGAGAATGTGCGGCTGAAGTTCAACGAGGAGGCGCTGCGGGCGATCGCCCGGCAGGCTATGGCGCGGAAGGTGGGAGCCCGTGGACTGCGCATGATCCTGGAAGAGCTCATGCTGGACTTGATGTTCAACCTGCCCAGCCAGAAGAAGCTGAAAGAGTTCGAGGTCACGAGGGAGATGGTGGAGAAACGGACGGCCTCGTTTGCCCCTGTGATGGAGAAGGCTGGCTAAGATTTATCCCACTCAAGCCAAAGGCAGGCTTGAGTGGGGCACCCCGTTCATCTCAGGTCGTTAGTCGTTTGGCCGTATGAAGATGCAAGTATCTGCACATGGCCTGCGGCTAACGGCCTGACTGTTTGTAGTAGAAAGTCCCTACCACGGAATTGCCATTTCCCCTGAACGTTGCGGCCATGTAAAATTGAAGGAAGTCGGCTCGGCCGTCGTTACCCCAGGAGACTCAGTGACCACTGCGAAAGAAAAATACGAATCCAGAAAGCTGCCCATGATGCCGATTCGCGACGTCGTCATCTTCCCTTTCATGATGACCCCGTTCGTGGTGGGCCGCGAATCCAGCGTGCGCGCACTGGCAGAGGCCCTGGCAGCGGATAAGAAGATATTTCTGGCGACGCAACACGACGCATCGATCGACGAGCCGAAGGCGAATGAGATTTACCAGGTGGGCACGATCGTAAACATTGTGCAGAGCCTGAAGCTGCCGGACGGCAATATCAAGGTGCTGGTCGAAGGCATTGAGCGCGGCAAGATCCTGCAGGTGGTCGATACTGAAGGGTTTATGCAGGCGACGGTGCGGGTGGCGCGGTTCACGAACGAGACCAATCCGGCGCTGGAAGCGGCCATGCAGCGGGTGACCTCGCTATTCGAGCAGTATGTGAAGCTCTGCCAGGCCCTGAATTACGAGACCATGATTTCGGCTGTGCGCATGGAAGATCCGGCCAAGCTGACGGATGTGATCTCGGCCAATCTGCAGCTGTCCATTGAAGAGAAGCAGGAATTGCTGGAGATTTTCGATCCGGCGGAGCGCCTGACGCGGATCGCCGATGTGCTCGATATCGAGATCGAGAAGTTGAATGTGGACCGGACCATCCAGTCGCGAGTGAAGCGGCAGACGGAGAAGGCACAAAAAGAGTATTACCTGAACGAAAAGATCAAGGCCATCCAGAAGGAACTGGGGCGCGGCGAGAAGAGCGAGTTCGATGAACTGAAGAAGAAGATCGAATCCGCGGGCATGCCGAAGGAAGTGAAAGACAAGGCGCTGCAGGAACTGAAGAAGCTGGAAGCCATGCCGCCGATGTCGGCGGAGTCGACGGTGTCGCGCAATTACCTCGACTGGCTGCTGGCTGTGCCGTGGAAGAAGCGGTCGAAGGAAATCAGGAACATCTCGCGCGCGGAAAAAGTTCTGAACGAAGATCATTATGGGCTGGAGAAGATCAAGGAGCGCATCCTTGAATTCCTAGCCGTGCGGCAACTGGTAAAGAATCCCAAAGGCTCGATTCTGTGTTTCGTTGGACCTCCGGGAGTGGGCAAGACTTCGCTGGGAATGTCGATTGCCAAGGCTACGGGACGCAAGTTTGTGCGCATGTCGCTGGGCGGAGTTCGGGACGAAGCCGAGATCCGGGGACATCGCCGCACCTACATCGGCGCGCTGCCGGGCCAGATTATCCAGATGATGAAGAAGGCGGGCACGAAGAACCCGGTGTTCATGCTGGATGAAGTGGACAAGATGTCGATGGACTTCCGCGGAGATCCGTCGGCGGCGTTGCTGGAAGTGCTCGATCCGGAACAGAATTTCATGTTCGTGGATCACTACCTCGACGTGGAATACGACCTGTCGCAGGTGTTCTTTGTGGCGACGGCGAACGTGATGCACACCATTCCCCCTGCCCTGCAGGACCGCATGGAAGTGCTGCGGCTGCATGGCTACACCGAGCAGGAGAAGGTGGAAATCGCGAAGCAGTTCCTGGTGAAGAAGCAGATGCTGGCGGCCGGGTTGTCGGAGAAGAACATCAAGTTCACCGACGATGCCATCCGGTCGCTGATTCGCTCGTACACGCGGGATTGCGCGCAAGGTGGTCAAAGAGGGCGAGAGTTTCTCCATCACCATCAATCAGGAAAACGTGAACGACTTCCTGGGAGTGATCAAGTTCCGCGACACGGTGGCGCACGAGAAATCCGAAATTGGATTGGTTACGGGCCTGGCGTGGACTGAAGTTGGAGGGTCGATCCTAAGCACGGAAGCCAGCGTGGTGGACGGGAAGGGCAAGCTTACGCTGACCGGAAAGCTCGGGGACGTGATGCAGGAGTCGGCGCAGGCTGCCATGTCGTACGTGCGTTCACGAGCGCCGCGGCTTGGGCTTACCCGGGACTTCTACCGCAATCTCGATCTGCACGTGCACGTACCCGAAGGCGCGATTCCGAAGGATGGACCG
>QHVR01000358.1 GCA_003223595.1 Acidobacteriota bacterium | reverse complement strand
GCGGCGTCCATTGAGCGGCAGATCGCTCATGGCGCGTTCATCGAGAAGGGTAGAAACCGCGCTGGGCTTGGTTTCGACGAGCATGGGCGCGGCGGATACGGTGAGTGTCTCTTGTGCGCCGGCCAGCTTCAGATGAAATTCGATTTCGGCGGCGCCTCCCACGTCAATGTGCAGCTGCGGGGTTAGTTCGGGCGACATGCCTTGAGCTTCCACGCGCGCTGAGTAGTCCCCGGGCGGGAGCAAGGCGAGGGCGAAGCGGCCTTCGGCGTTAGTGGTCACGCTGTAGCGGGAGGCAGTCCCGGTATTTACCAGGACCACAACGGCCTGTGCGACGCGACCGCCGGCAGGATCGAACACGGTGCCGGCTAGCGATCCGGTAGCAGAATCCTGCGCTGCGAGTGGCGCAGACAGGGCAAGGAACGAGAGTAGAGAAACAAGAATAACCGCGCGCGTGGTGAACATAGGTCCGCCCCTGACGGCTGAAACTCGGAGAGGACCATCGGCACGCGTTACCGGACGCGCGGCGAATAACTCCACGGAGAAGTGCCGGAGGGCGCATCAAAAGCCAGGCGGCCGGGAGACTTCCCCGTGGGAGCGGAGAAAAACCCATCGCCTGTATAGCATTCCCAAGTGCGTGAGTCTGTGATCGGCAGCAGATTTTTGTCGATTTTCCCGGAGTGGGAATAATTAGCGATGAGCTATGCGCCATGAGCGATGAGCAATCGCCCGCCAAGCACAACTGGTTCACTCTTTGCTCACGGCTCTTGCTCATAGCTCACGGCTCATTGCTCGTTGCTCATGGCTCATTGCTCACAGCTCGTGCTATGTTCAATGTTTTCGGAAACACGCATGATTCGATCGTATAAGGCTGTCCGGCCGACTATTCCATCGAGCTGTTTTGTCGATCAGTCGGCGCAGATCATCGGGGACGTTGTACTCGGGGAGCACGCTTCCGTATGGATGAATGCCGTATTGCGGGGCGATGTGCACGAGATCCGCATCGGAGCTTTCTCCAATGTCCAGGACAACAGCGTGCTGCACGGGATGAAGCAGCAGTGGGGCGTGTATCTCGGCGAATACGTCACGGTGGGACATTCGGTGACGCTGCATGGGTGCGTCATCGAAGATCGCTGCCTGATCGGCATGGGATCGATCATCCTGAACGGGGCGCGCATCGGGGCGGGATCGATTATCGCCGCGGGGACTCTAATCCCGGAGAAGACGGTGGTCGAGCCGGGCTCGCTGTGGATGGGCTCTCCGGGAAAATTCCGGCGCAAGCTCGGGCCGGAAGAAGACGAAATGATCATGCGGTATGCGAAGAATTATTTGGGATATAAGGATGAGTATTTGAGAGAGCAGTAGTCAGTTGCCGGTTCTCAGTTGTCAGTTGTCGGTGCTTCGCGGCCATCTCGGCGACCTATGAAAGGAATTTGGTGATCAAAGCGGTTCGAGGAACTCGGGACTTGTTGCCGCCGGAGACGGCGGTGTGGAACTTCGTTGAAACCATCGCGCGCGACGTGTTTCGCGCTTACAACTTCCAGGAAATTCGCACGCCTATTTTTGAAAATACGGAGTTGTTTGCTCGCGGCGTTGGCGAAGAGACCGATATTGTCGCGAAGGAAATGTACACATGGGAGGACCGCTCGCGGGCGGCGAGTGAAAAAGGTCAATCGCTGACCCTGCGGCCTGAGGCTACTGCCGGGATCGTCCGCGCCTACATCGAGCACAAGCTTGGGGATCGTGGGCTGAACAAGCTTTATTGCATCGGGCCGATGTTTCGGCGGGAGCGTCCACAGAAAGGTCGATACCGGCAGTTCTATCAGATTGATGCAGAGGTCATTGGTCCCGCGTCGGCAGGCAGCGATTCGCCGGCGCGCGACGCCGAAGTGCTCGAGATGCTCTCCACGTTGCTCGACCGGCTCGGAATTAGCGAATGGAATCTTCAGCTGAATTCGGTGGGATGTCCGAACGACCGCGCTGCTTTTAATGAGGCGCTGCGCAAGGCACTCGACCCGGTGAAGGACAAGATGTGCGCCGACTGCCAGCGGCGAGCGGTGACCAATCCGCTGCGCGTCTTCGACTGCAAGGTTGCCGAGGATCAGCCGATCATCGAAACGCTTCCTCGCATCAGCCAATTTCTTGATGAGGGCTGCCGCCAGCATTTTGCGGCCGTGCAAGCCATCCTGACGAAGGTGGGAGTGCCATTCACTTTGAACGACCGCCTGGTTCGCGGGCTGGATTACTACACGCGCACGGCATTTGAATTCACGCACGGGGCGCTCGGGGCACAGAATGCAATTCTGGGCGGCGGGCGTTATGACGGATTGTCCGAGGCTCTCGGCGGTCCACCCGCGCCGGGAATCGGCTTCGCCATTGGCGAGGATCGCCTGGTGATGTCGCTGCAGGAAAAGGCGTCGGATGAGAAAGTCCTGCGCAAGCCCGATGCCTACATCGCTCCCATGGCGGGGATGAATGCCGATGCCGCACGTCTGGCGCGGGAACTGCGGCGGCAGGATCTGATCATCGAACTCGGAGACGATAGCTTCCGGCTGAAGAAATCTTTCGAAGCTGCCAGCAAGACCGGAGCGAAATACATCCTGATTGTCGGCGACAATGAAATACAGGCTGACGCGTTTGCGCTTAAGAATCTGGCCAGCGGCGAGCAGGTTTCGGTACCGCGGGCGCAACTGGCGCAACGAATTCGTGGGCGATAAGCTTTTAGTCGTGAGTCGTGAGCTTCTAGCTTCTAGCTTCTAGCTTCTAGCTAAAGACTACGGCTAAGGCGGAATTCAGACGTGCGCTTTTCCAGTAATTCGCGCACTGAATTGGAGGGGGAATGAGATACGGCTTTATAACTCTGTCGATGCTGCTCTGCTGTGCTGTTGCTCTGGGGCGGACTGGACAATCCAACTCGCCAGCAAAGGCTCCCAGCGCCTTCGAACAAACGTTAATCGACTGCGAGAAAGGCTTCCTTGTGGCGGCGAAGAAGGGCGATGCCTCATTCCTCAAGCGCACTCTCACGGACGATTTTTCGTTCGTTAGCTTCGACGGCCAACTCTACTCGCGGCAAGAAATGATCGATCAGTTCAGCGAAGGCGGGTTCGATATCATGCCCTACGAGATGCAGGTGGTTCCCGCCGGGCCGGAGAGCGCGATTGTGACCTAC
>QHVR01000357.1 GCA_003223595.1 Acidobacteriota bacterium | reverse complement strand
TGGCTGCCCTTGCCTCACCTGCTAATGATCCCGTTCATCATCTCCACAAAGATGTGGCAGACGGGCGCGGGCGGTTCGATTCCGTCGATGGCGGGGTACGTCTTTGCGGTGATGGGAATTTTTCGGCTCACCCGTAGCGCTCTGGCAGGCAACCAGTCGGATCGCTACACACGCTTCGCCGCTTGGACGGCCGCAGTTGTATTCGCCGCCAACCCCAACCTGATTTATATGCAGTCTACGGCCATGGGCGAGACGCTTTATCTGGCATTCTTCGTGTGGGCGGTCGTGTTTTTTACCGACTGGATTCGCGGCTCGAACTCTCTCACGAAATGCGCGCTTTGCATTGCCGCAACGTGTCTGACCCGCTATGACGGATGGTTCTTGGGCGGAGCCATGATGATTGCAGTCGTTGCAATCTGGTTTCGCCGGGCCCACGGGACCACTCGCGTTAACGCAGAGCAGAAGCGTGGAAGAGCGCTCCTTCCGGCGGGCGCCAACGAAAAACAAACAAGAGCCCTGGTGACTTTCCTCCTGATCGCCGCGGCCGCGCCTGCACTCTGGCTGGCTTACAACGCGATCGTATACCGCAACCCGCTGGAGTTTGCCAACGGGCCTTACTCTGCGAAAGCCATCGAGAAGAGGACGCAGACCGCCGGCAGTCCCGGACACCCTGGCTCGGGAAATCCTGCGGTCGCCGCGCTCTTCTTTCTGAAATCGGCGGAAGATAACGTTGCACAGAATCGCTGGCTACAGCGTGCGTGGATGTTGTTGGCAATCGCGGCGCTGCTGGCGATCACAATTCGCATCCGGCAAAGTTTCTCAGCGGCTCTGGCTCCGACTGGACTCCCATTGTTATTTCTGCTCGTCCCCATCCCGTTCTACGCTCTGTCGATTGCATACGGCGGAGTCCCCATTTTCATTCCCAACTGGTGGCCCTTCACTCACTACAACACCCGCTACGGATTGCAATTGCTGCCGGCCCTTGCCGTCGCCATCGCGGTATTGGCCTGCCTCGCTCTTCGCACCACAGCTCTCAACAGCCGCCTGCGCCTCGCCAGCGTTATGGTCGTGTTCGCTATCGTTGCTGTGAGCTATGGATCAATTTGGCAGTCCCCGATCTGCCTGAAGGAAGCGCAGGTCAATATGCGCACGCGCAATCAACTGCAGATGGAAGTTGCCCGGTGGATTGAAAAACTCCCTGCCAATTCCAGCTTGTTGATGTACGTGGGCGACCATGTTGGAGCTCTGGAGCGCGCCGCCTTTCCCCTGAAGCGCACCATCAACGAAGGCAACCATCGTGTGTGGAAGCAGCCCGCAGATACTGAAGGATTGTGGGAGCGAGCCTTGGGCGATCCCGCCAAATACGTGGATTACGTTCTGGCGTTCGATGGAGATCCGGTGTGGCAGGCGGTGCATGACAAGCATCTGCATGAATTGATCGAGCTGCACATCACCGGACAGCCTCGCGCAGTGCTTTACGCCGCACGGTAATCATGGCGGTAAACGCGGCAGAGCGTGCGGCGGATGGTAAAATTCGCGCATCCGAAAAACACTTCGAGCCCGCGAGAACTTATGAACTGGCATCATTCCGTCGACATGATTCGGCGCGAGCTGGCCAGCGGCCTGGTCAGCAGCTCGATCGTGCGCCTGCTGATGGCGGCAATTCTTGGCGGACTAATCGGGCTCGAGCGCGAATGGAAGCACCGCGCCGCCGGTCTCCGCACTAATCTGTTCATCTGCTTCGGCGCGGCCATGTTCACGCTGCTCTCTCAACAACTGGCCGGGGTTCCTTCCGACGCCGCCAGAATCGCCGCGCAGATTATTCCCGGCATTGGTTTTATTGGCGCCGGCTCGATCATCCACAACCGCGGCCTGACCACCGGCTTGACCTCAGCGGCCACAATCTTTGTGGTCGCTTCCATTGGGATGGCTGCGGGCGGGGGCCTTTACGTCACGGCGATGTTTGCGACCGGATTGGTTGTGGCCACTCTTTTTCTGCTCGGCCACATTGAGGAGACATTCAATCTCAAGCTCCTGACTTCTAGCTATGAGGTCACCGGGCCCAACGTCGAAGAGGTCAGCAACGAAATCAACCGCATTCTCGAATCGCATCATCGCCTCATGCAAAACGTCAACAGCGCCACCACTCCGCAGCACGTGCGTTTGCAGTTCGACGTGGAAGGCTGCAATCGCGACCAAAAAGAATTGCTGCCCCAGCTGAAAGCGTCATCGATCTTCGCCACTGTAACTCCTCTGGGCAGGGTGGAGCGCGAGTGATCGGCGGAATGCGCACGATTCCTTTCGTGAAAGCCAGTGCCTGCGGCAACGATTTCCTGCTGATCGATGCCGGGCTCGTCTCCAGCCCGGAACGAGCCGGAGTCACGAAAATTATGTGCGACCGTCATCAGGGCGTGGGCGCTGACGGCGTGGAATGGATGCTTGCTCATGCTTCCGCCGACGTGGAAATCGATCTCATCAATGCCGACGGGTCTGCCGCGGAAATCTCGGGCAATGGCACGCGCTGCGTTGCCGCGTACCTGTTCTCGGAACAGCAGGCGGAGAAGATCACGGTGCAAACGGGCGCAGGCCTCAAGACCTGCATGCTGACCAGTCACGGAGATGGCGAGTACGAATTCGAAATGGACATGGGCTCGGCGCGGGTTGAGTCGGAATTCTCGTTGGACACCAGTAGGGGAACAACCCGCGGAATCCCGCTCTCTACGGGCAATCCGCACTTCGTCATCTTCGTGGATGAGTTTCCCGGCGACTGGCAGGCGCGAGCGGCCGAAATTCAGCGCTCTTCCCAGTTCAAGCAGGGAGTGAACGTGGAGTACGTAAAAGTCGAAGGGAAGCACGATGTGCACGCCCGTTTCTTCGAACGCGGCGCCGGTGAAACCCAATCGTCCGGTACCGGATCGTGCGCATCGGCAGTCGCAGCCATGTCCACGGGCCGCGCCGAATCGCCGGTCAAGGTCCATGCGCCCGGCGGCACACAAATCGTGCGAAGGGAGGGAGAGCAGATTCTCCTGCGCGGACCCGCGCGCCTGATCTGCCGCGGAGAGTTTTTTCTTCTCTGATCGCCGCGCAACCTATGCCCAGTCCCAGCCGCCAACTCGTGAAACCTCCAGCACTCCGCCCTGGAGATACGATCGGCATTGTTGCGCCGGCCAGCAATGTGAAGCAAGCGGATCTGGTAGCCGGATGCGCGGCGCTCCGCCAGGCGGGATACAAGACCTTCTACCTCGATTCCATCTTGGATCGTGATCTTTACTTCGCCGGAACGGCCGCCCGGCGCCTGCGCGAATTAGAAGAGATGTTCGAGCGCGAGGAAGTGCGCGCCATCCTGTGCGCCCGCGGTGGATACGGCGCGAACTATCTCCTGCGGGATCTCGACTGGAAGAAGATCGCAAACCATCCGAAGATCTTCATCGGCTACAGCGATATCACTTGCCTCCTCACTCAGTTGGTCGACTCCGGGCTGGTCACGTTTCATGGACCGATGTCCGCTAAAGACTGG
>QHVR01000189.1 GCA_003223595.1 Acidobacteriota bacterium | reverse complement strand
CACCGGTGACGATAGAATCGCTCCCAGGCTCATCACCCGCTCCACTCCGCTCACCATGTCGTCATAAAAATCACTGTGGAACAGAGCCTCGCCATTCGGAGTGCCGTCGGGCTTCACGTACTCCGCGCTATGCTGCTTCGAAGCATCGGTCTCATAACTCCACAAAACCTTCATATCTTTGAGTCCGACTGCAGCGACTTTTCCTTGCGTGGAGCCGATATACAGGACGTCTCCCGCGAGCGCAGGCGAAGAATACAAATACCAGTGATTGAAGCTCAACGAGCGGAGCACCTTGCCCGTCCTCGCGTCGACCTCGTAAAGCAGACTCGAATCCGAGGTGGGAAAATACACTTTCCCTTCCCTCACCGCCGGAGATCCCACCACCCACGATCCGTTTGCGGAGAACGCCCACTTCTTCTCTCCGCTCCGCGCATCGAGCGCGTACAAATGCGAGTCCCGGCACCCGAAGTAGACTATCCCGTCCGCCACGGCCGCCGAAGATTGAATACCGACCTGGTTATAGGTGTCGTGATCCTCGCCGGTTTTAAATTTCCATTTCTCGTGGCCGCTCGCGGCATCGATCGCATAAAAATAACTGTCCCAACTCCCGATGAACACCATTCCATCCGCAATCGCAGGCGACGCATGCACCACATCGCTGGTTTTGAATTTCCATCTCAGAGCGCCCGATGCCGCATCCAGCGCATAAACATTGCCGTCGCCGCTGCCAAAGTACACCGCCCCATTCCACACGGCTGGAGATGAAAGATAACAGTCAAACGGATCGGGCATGGTCTCGGCCGCGGGTTGCGTGCCGTGCAAATGCTTTCCCGAAAACCGACGCTCTCCTCCCGTCTGAAATTTCCATTTCAAGGCTCCGCTGGCCGCGTCCAGGGCATAAACGTTCCCATCGTAGGCGGTGAAGTAAACTCTGCCGCCAGCAATCGCCGGAGTCGACGGCACCCGGCTCTTGACCTCAAATTTCCATCTCTGCGCGCCCGATTGGGCATCGATTGCGTAGAAGTTTCCGTCGGTGCTTCCCACGTAGACCAATCCACCCGCGAATCCCGGCGATCCAATCACCATCCCACGCGTGTGAAATTGCCATTTCACACGATTGAATTTCCGCACTCCGGCTGACTCGTACACGCCCGCGTGCTGCAGATTGCCGCGAAACATCGATACGTCCTGAGCAAATGCCCTCCCGCAAATGACTAATAAACTCAGACACACAAGCTTCCTGTGCATGGATTCGCCTCCTGGGTTGGACGCCTTGAAACGAGGAATGTAAGGGTGATTAATCAGGTCGGCAATTTCTTGGGTGAAATTTCCGGCTCAACGGCAAAAAACCCGTTTCCCGGGTAGTGGACGACAACACCTGACTCAAATTGTGGCATGCGCCGGAAGTCTGAGGTTTGGTTTGCGGCTACTCCGGCAACGCCGGCGTTTTCGACGCCATCAATTCCGTAAATCGCTTGTCTTTCCTCAGTTGCGCAAATTCGGAGTCCTTGTAAACGTTGTTCAGATCTTTGTAGCCTTCCTCCATCGCCTTTCGCAGATATTCCAGCGAGCGATCCGAGAATCCCATCTTGGCGTACAGCTTCGCTACCGTGTAATCATAATGGGCCCGGTCCCCGGGACTGGGCAATTGCGCCTGCACACCGGCGCGCGAAGTCCGCTCGAAGACATCCGGATCGAGTTCTACCGCTTTCTGATAGGCCAGCACCGCGGGTTCAAATTCCTTCTTTGAGAACAGCGCCGCTCCCAGGTTGCTGTAGAACGAAGCCGCGGTGTCATCGATCGCAATGGCTTTGCGGTACTGCTTCACCGCTGCGCCGTATTTCTTTTGCTCGTAATGGACGACGCCAAGATTGTTATACGCATCGGCAAATTTGCGATCCGCTTTGATCGATTGTTCAAACGACTTCTTGGCCTCGCGATAGCGCTGCATCATCAATTCTGTAATCCCGATCTTGTTCAGCAAGGGCGCGGAATGAGGAGACTTCGCCAGCGCCGCGCGATAGTAGTCCATGGCGTCAAGATAGAGTTTCTGGGTGCGCAATTGATCCCCACGCGCATCCAGCTCCGTGACGGTTGCGTCCGGAGCCGGTGGTTCGATGGTACGAAGCAGCGGAGGTTTCACTTGCACTTGTTCGGAATGTGAAACCTGCGCCCAGCTGGTGCTCGCCAGGGCAAACAGGCAGACTGCGGAAGGAACTACCAACATTTTCGGGAAGAGAGTCACAGGCCACCCCCCAATATATGCGCCTATTCTGGCACATTTTTGCCTGTCCGGCGATGATTTTGATGCGCCGGTGGCATGCGCAACTCGCGGTCGGAAGTTATCCCCGGATGTTATGTTCTGCTTGCCGAGCCCCGCCCATCGTCCTTGCAGTAGAGAACTGACAACCGAGAACTGAGAACTGAACCTATCTCAATGCGGAGGATCCTGCTGCGGCTCCGCCGGCTTGGCGGGCGGCGTCGAACTCTTTTTGTCGTCCTTGAAAATGCCCGCGATCTTGCCAAAGAATCCTTTTTTCTTGTTGGGATCCTGCTGCTGCTGCTGCGCATTGGGGTCCTGCTGATTCGCGGCCTGCGGTTGCGGCATCACAGGCTTCTCCCCGCCTCCAAACAGCCGCGAGAAGAATCCCTTCATTCCGGCCTGTTCGTCGCAGGTGTCGTGAGGCTCCGTGCCCGCCACAAACGCGGAAGTGTAATCATCCGGGCACGACGCGGTAGCCAGCCGGTTCGTCGCTTTATCGAGCTGAACATCCACCACGCCGGGAGGCTGCATGAAAGGCTTCATCGCCGAATACTCTGGAAGATTGGCCGCCTTCTTCATGAACTCCGTCCAAACCGGTGCTGCGGTTTGCGCTCCGCTCAGCCGCAGGTCGCTGTAATCGTCGTAACCGACCCACACAATGCACAGCAGGTTCGACGTATAGCCCGCAAACCACCCATCATGCGAACTGCCCGTCTTACCCGCCGCGGGCGGTGTGAACCCGCGCAACCGCACGGCCGTATAGCCTAAGCCGTTGTTGATCACGCCTTCCATCATGTTGGTCATCACGTAGGCGATCCGCGGATCCAGCACAGTCTTTTGATCCGTGTTGTAGTTCGCGATGACATCGCCCTTCGCATTCCGCACAGAGCGCAGCAAAATGGGAGACAGTCGCACCCCGTTGTTGGCAAATACTGTGTACGCGCCTGCCATTTCCAGCGGCGACGCGTCATACGATCCCAGTGCCATCGCCGGAGTCGCTTTCACCGACGTGATCCCCGCCGACTTCGCCAGATCCGCGACCTTGTCATATCCGACTTCTTCCGCAACTTTTACTGTCGCGTTGTTCAGCGACATGGCCAGCGCATAGCGCAGCGTCACGTCGCCTTTATATTCCTCTTTGTAGTTGCGCGGCTCGTAAATCTGGTCTCCATAAACGAAGCTCGAGGGCGCATCCGTCACCGTGGACGCGGGCGTAATCACTTGCGGCGATCCGTCGAGGGCCGTATTCATCGCGGCCGCATACACGAACGGCTTGAAAATTGATCCCGTCGGACGCTTGGCCACGGAGTGATTCAACTGGCTCCAGGCATAGTTGCGTCCGCCCACCAGGGCGAGCACCGCGCCCGTGTGCGGATCCAGCGCCACCAAGGCCACTTGCGCCTGCGGACCTTCCAGCACCTTGGTCTCGTATTTCTTGCCGACCTTGATGCGCTTGGTCCGCAGCTTTTTTACTTGCTCGTCCACCAGCTTGATGCCGTTCTCCACCGCCTGCGCCGCGGCCTTCTGCAGGTCCGGATCCAGCGTCGTGTAAATGCGGTAAGAGCTGTCATTCAACTCGTTCTCGCTGTATTTGCCGATGAGCGTGTCCCGCACCATGTCCACGAAGTACGGAGCGTCGCTGGCTTCCACATTCGGCGCAGCCAACTTCAACGGAGTCGCCTTCGCCTTGTCAGCCTGCTCACGCGTTATGGCGTGCGTGTCCACCATCGTCTCCAGCACGAGATTGCGGCGATCCATCGCTCGTTCGGGATGCCGGTAGGGAGACAAGTAGCTGGGCCGCTGAATCAACCCGGCCAGCAATGCCGCCTCGGGCAATGTAATGTCCTTCAAATCCTTCCCAAAATAGGCCTTCGATGCCTCCGCGAACCCGCTAATCGCGAACGACCCCCGTTGCCCCAGGTCCACCCAGTTCGCGTAAAACTCGAAAATCTGCTGCTTTGAAAACTTCTGCTCCAACTCCTCCGCGATCAGCATCTCCGTCACCTTG
>QHVR01000188.1 GCA_003223595.1 Acidobacteriota bacterium | reverse complement strand
TTGGCTCCGGTGGTGCTGGGTCAGAAGCTAGTGCCGCGCTAGCTCTCGTAACCACTCAGTACATTACTTTCCTCAGTTACTCCAGCCCAGTGAACCCGGTCTCGAGGTACATCTCCCTCCCGTGCGTTGAAAAGCGGTCTCCACAACTGTAGATAAAGATTAGAGCAGGTTTCGGTAATCCCGTGGAATCCCTTTGCCCACGCGGGTTTTCGGCCCGCCCACGGGGAGATCACACATGCAGATCGGGGTTTACGGATCGGGGTATCTGGGCACCGTGATTTCAGCCTGCCTGGCGGATTTCGGAACTCCGGTTTCGTGTTGTCATCCCGACCGTACGCGCATGGTCGAAATGGCACAGGGCAACATTCCGTTTTTCGAGAAGAATCTGAAGGAAATCATCCGGCGCAACGTGCGGGCTGGACGCCTTTCCTACTCCACCGACATCGAAACTTTTGCCCGGCGAACTGGAGTGATTTTCCTGGCGGAAGACAAGGCCGACAATCTGAGCGACATCGCGCTGCGCATCATCCGGCTGGCGCCAAAACCTCCGATTCTGACCATTGTCACTCCCGTTTCCGTGGGCACAGCCAACGCTTTGGAAAAGACGATCAGCGACGCGGGCCTGCAAGCCACCATTGTTTCGCAGCCTATGTTCTTCACCGACGGCTGCGCGGTGGAAGATTTTAATTGGCCCGACCGCCTTATTCTGGGTTCGGCGTCCAATGAAGCGGTACAGGTGCTGAAGCAGATATTCCATCCGCTAGTCATGCGCGGCGTGCCGGTGATCGTTACCAATCAGGCCACCGCCGAGCTGGTACGCGAAGCTGCGACGGCATTCGTCGCCACCAAGATTTCCTTCATCAACGAAGTGGCCACGCTTTGCGAGCGGGTCAACGCCGATGCGGTCCACCTTGCGCTGGCCTTGGGCTTGGACAAGAAGATCGCGCCTCGGTGTTTGCAGCCGGGAGCGGGAATGGGCGGAGTTTTCGCCGAGACTGATATGGACTCACTTTCGTCTCTTGCCGAGTCGCATAGCGTACCGCTGAAGGTGCTCAGTGCGGCGCGCCAGGTGAATCATTCGCTGGCCGAACGCCTGGTCGAAAAAGTCACTGCGGCGTTGAACTCGGTGGAGAACAAGGAACTCGGCATCCTGGGCTTGGCATTCAAGCCGAACACGAACTCCGTTGCGGGCTCCTCGTCTGTGCGTCTGGCCGAGACGCTGATCTCCAGAGGCGCGCATGTGCGCGCCTACGACCCGGTCGCGATTCCGGAAGCCAAGACGCATCTGAACGGGGCGGTCCGCTATTGCGATTCCGCGTATGCGGTGGCCGAGGGATCGGACGCCCTGATCGTCGGCACCGGCTGGCCCGAATTTCGCGCTCTCGATTTCGACCGCATCAAGCAACTGCTCAAGAAACCGCTCATTGTTGACACTAAGAACCTGCTCGACTCCACGCGCTTGCGCGCGCTGGGATTCGAGTATGTCGGCATCGGGCGCATCTAGATGTGCCTTCGACGAATTCCTCGTTCGAGTTCCTGCGTCCACTTTCTCCGACTGTGACACTGCGCAGCATGGCGGTTTCTGAGCGCCCATTTACGGAGTCCCCTTAGCGCGTCCCATTGCTATAATGAATGACCTGCGGTGGGAATAGCTCAACTGGCAGAGCACCGGACTGTGGCTCCGGCGGTTGCGGGTTCGATTCCCGTTTCCCACCCCATTTTTTCCGTTCATGGGACAGCCTCTCAAGCTGTCCAGGTCGAGCGGAGCTCGACTGCATTCCTGTGTCCGACTATGCGGCCCCGTAGCTCAATTGGATAGAGCATCAGTCTTCGGAACTGAGGGTTGGGGGTTCGAGCCCCTCCGGGGTCGCCATTCCGAAATTGACTTTCGAACCTTGCCTCAAATCTGATCATCATTGATTACAGGACCATATGGCGTCTCCACTGCCAGTGGGTTAGAATTCGCTCATTCTTGCATGAAGCGCATCTTTCATTTTCGGGCCTCTTCCGCTGAACTTGGGCCGCTGGAAGAACGTCTTCTGGAAGCTCTGTGGACTCGCGGCAACGCGACCGTCCGCGAGTTGATCGATGAACCCTGCCAGAACCTGGCCTACACGACGGTGATGACGACCCTCGACCGGCTCTTCAAAAAGAAGTTACTCTCGCGGGAAGCCGAAGGCAGGGCATTTCGCTATACGCCGCTTGTGACTCGGGCGCAACTGCACCGTGATGCTGCGGGCGAAGCCTTCCGGCAGTTGCTGAATGCAAGCCCAGCCGGCTCGCTCCCTTTGTCGTACCTGGTAGAGATCGTCAGCGAGCGCGATGCTAAATTGCTCGACGATCTTCGTGAACTGGTCGAGGCCAAGCGCCGCGAACTCCGCCACAACGGCTCGTGCTCCGCGGGGGACAGTTCGCCATCTAAGGAAAAATCTTAATGTTTGCGCTGCGCGGCATCGCCGTCTCGTTCTCGGTATTCCTGATCGTCTATTGCGCCGCATCGCTGGCAGTTCTTTGTACGTGGAACCGGGTTTACCAGCGCGTACACGACCTTCCCATGCAGCGCCTGGGGAACCTGTTTTTTACTTTGCGAATGTTTCCCTTGGGCTTGGCTGCGCTCATCACCGGGGCGTTTGCAGTTCCGTCGTTCCTGCTGCTCGAGCCGCGCTCGATTGTGGAGCCGATGGGAAACGTTCCTTTGGCGCTGGCACTGTTAGGCTCTGGGCTCGCCATTTTCGGCCTGGCCAATGTCGTGTTCGCGGTCCGGAAGGTCTCACGAACCGTTTCTAGCTGGAGCCATTCTGCGGAGGAGATTGCCTCGCCGGTGCCATTTCCGGTGCTGCGCATTCGGCGCAGCGTGCCGGCGTTGAGTGCAGCCGGAATTCTTCGTCCTAAGATTCTGCTGTCCGGTTCGGCAGAATTTCTGTTGAACGGAAACGAACTGCGCACCGCTCTGAATCACGAACTTGCACACATTCGTCGCCGCGACAACTTCAAAAAAATGCTGCTTCGTTTCGTGGCCTTTCCAGGGATGAGAGGCCTGGAGGCCGTCTGGCTGGAGGCATCTGAAATGGCTGCGGACGATGCCGCCGTATCGAGCACGGCAGACGCTCTCGATCTGGCTGCAGCTCTGTTGAAGCTCTCACGATTGAAAGCGGACGAGCCCTCGCCCGACCTGACTGCAGCCCTGGTCCATGGTCATGCTGCCATCATCAACGCGCGGGTGGAGCGCCTGATCTCATGGCCGGAGAGGCCCGAAGCCGTGCGGGATTTTTCTGGGAAGAGCGTTCTTGCTATCGTCCTTCCAATGATTGCGATCTTCGCAATCACCTACGGCTCCTTGCTTGCCGATGTGCATCGAGCCACCGAGTGGCTGATTCGTTAGCTGCCGGTCAGAAATTCACCCGCACACCGAGCTGCGCTGCGAACGGAATTCCCACGGTGGTTCCCGGCCCAAAAAAGTCTCCCAGCCCGCCCGCCGGAGCGAGTAGTTGCTTGAGACTCTTGATGGGTACACTGCAATTCGGGTCGGGGCAGAGTGCGGTTGCATTCGCCAGATTGTTCACGGGGATGGGAAGCGCCGAAATGTCGGTCACATGATTCGCGCCGGGATTATTCCGGTTGAAGAGATTGAAGAATTCGGCGAAAGGAGTCACGGTTGCGCGCTCGCCGATCTTAATGGGACGGCTCACCCGCAAATCGATCTGGATGTACGGCGTCCCGCGCACTTGATCCAACGATGTCTTAACCCCATTTACCACAGCGCGATCTCCAACGGGTGTAGTCAGGGTGAAGGGCCGCGCGCTTTCGGCTTGCGTCAGGGTGGAAAGTTCAATACCGCCCGGAGCATGGAACGTTCCGCCGACAACAAAGCGGTGGCGAATGTCTTCGCCCGACGGGCCGTAATCTCCCGGGCCAAATGGGTTCAGCGGATCGCAGACCCCGTTCACATAGTCGAATAATTCGCCGAGGGTGCAGCCGCAGGTCTTTGCGCTGGCGAGGGTGTAGTGTGCGATGAGGTTGAAGCGCTGCGTAACACTGCCCTGCAAGACGATAGCGAGGGAATCGAAACTCGAGCGATTATCCGAGCGAAACACGGCCAGAGCGGGAGCATTGGCATCGATGTTGAGTCCTGGCGTGTAATCGTACCGGCGATACGAGTGATTTCCCTGTTCGTGCGTGTAGTCGGCACTTACGGTCCAATGTGCGTT
>QHVR01000187.1 GCA_003223595.1 Acidobacteriota bacterium | reverse complement strand
GGTCCCCTGGTTCAGGTTGCCGCGATAGTTGTATCCGACATCCCCGCTCAAACTCATGCTCCAGTTGTCTCCAACTTCCAACTGGGCAGCCGCGGGCAAAACCATCAGCAGCGCCGTTACCACTAACCACCACGATGTCCGAGTCCACGTCGTGCGCATCGCCCACCTTATCTCTGCCTTTGCGCAGTTGAGTGGCGCAAACTGCTGCGACGCGTTGGCGTGGCAAATCACAGCACCTCAATCCTGGCTGTCTTTTTCAGTCTCTTGCTCAACTCCTTCCGGAGTTGCTCATTTTTCTGCTTCTGCAGATCCGTAATCAGCTTCGGTTTGACCTCGTCAAAAGACGACGTGCCCGCGGGCGTATGCGCATTGAGCCGGAAAAGCGTGTAAGCAGTCCCCAGTTGAATGAGGTCGCTAACTTCGCTCACCTTGAGGGCGTGCGCCGCGTTCACCACAGGCGGCGGCAACTTTTCCGCTTCCACCGCTTTGCGGTCGCCCATCTTGACGTGCCAGTCGTCATCGGAAACTTTCTCGGCCAGCAAGCCGAATTCCTGATAGGTCTTGGTGGCTTTAGCGGCTTTCAGCGCGTCATCGGCATGCTTGCGCGCCTCTTTCTGAATCTCTGGGTTGGCATTCGCCGGAGGAATGATCGAAATCGTCTGGATCGTGAACATCTCCGGATGCTGGAATTTTTTCTGATTGGCGCGGTAGTATGCTCGCGCCTCGGCCAGAGAGACTCTGGCTCTATTCGTCACCTCAGATTTCAGCAAGTCTTCGATGAGCAGCGAGCGGCGGATCTTCTCGCGCATCAGCTGCCGCGAACCATGGACCTCGATCTGCAAAACCTGATTGAATTCCTGTTCGGTTGCGAACTGTTTGCGGAACATAGTTTCGGACTTCCTCATCCGCTCGGGAGAAATTGTCATCTTCCGCCGCAAAGCTTCCTGATAAACCAGTTCTTCGAAGATGATCATGTCGAGTGCGCCTTTGCGCATCTCCGGCTCCATGCTCTTCGGAACCCCGTTGTGGGTCTGGCCGTAAGGAAAAATGACTTGAATCTCGCGGGCCAGATCTCGGTCAGTCAGGACTGCGCCGTTCACGCGCGCCACCGGCCTGGCCACGGGCAGGCCAGAAGCTTGAGGAGCTACCGTCGTTGTGTTCGCTGCGGGAGCATGCGAGGAGACCACTTGTGCGCCGCATGATGCCGCGAGGGCCACGACTGCTACGCTCATCATCATCCGGTTTTTGCGTTCGCCTTTCATGCCCTTCCTCCGCTCACGTTTTAAATTGGGGGAGGAGAGATTCCCTCCCCCTTTTTCAAAGCAATTAGAACTGCGTTGCAACGTTGTTGACTCCGAACGCCTCGTTCGCCTCTGCAAAGTGGCATTGACGGCAGAACTGGGTGGTCGAAGCAGCCAGGGTCGGGTTGGTATTGCCCGTGCCCGGGTTGTAAGGAGCGTTGATGAAGAAGTAGGTCGGATAGCCATTCGCGTTGTTGTTGTTCACGATGGCGGTGGCGACCTGCTTGCCTCGCGGCGGTTGATACACGTACATCACGTGCTGGTTGTGGCAGGTGGTGCAGGTGATGAAGGCATCAGCCGGGTTGGTGTCGCCGTCAGGAAGAACGACGCCCCAGGACCACGGGCTGCCCGCAATTGCCGGGTAACCGTAGTTCGCGGCAAAGGCGGCGTAGGTCGTGCCTGGAGTCGGCGTAATGCTGCCGATCTTGCCCGCATTGAGAACGACCGTCAGCGGGCTGCTGGTGGCATTGGCCGTGACCAGACGGAGTGCGCCCAGCGTAGCCTGCGTCCCCACCGGGTGATCGTTGCCGTACCCGGAAGTGTTGCCGTTGCCATTGTCATTGCCCAGCAATGTCGGGATACCGCGGGTGCCATAAACGCCGGTGGGAAGAATTCCGCGGGCCTGCTCCCATGAGGTTCCCTGCATCATCTGCCCTTTGGCGATCTGGCCGTCATGGCAGGCGAGACAGAACATGATTCCGCGTAGTTCTTCTTCGTTGGTGGAGTAGGCAGCCGCATTGCCCGGCAGGGCCTCAACATATCCATTGCCGAAGGTCAGCGAGACGCCATACAGAGGAGTGACATCTTGTCCGAACAGCGCGTTGCTGCCGGAGAGTGGGTCGTTAAAGGCCGCTGCGTTGGTAGCTGCGTTGCCGCCGCCGCCCGCCGCGCCGCTGTGCGGAGCATGGCAGCCCGCGCAACCGCGGCCGCCATTGTTGTGAGCGCCCAGTACATCCATTCCCTTCAGGCCGCCCACACTGTTTCCGCTGTAGGTCTGCGCTGCCGCAAAGCCTACCGCGAGCAGAACTACGAGCATCAACAACATCATCTTTCTCATATAAGGTTTAAAAACCTCCTGTTTGTAACAGCTGTTACATCTACGGCTAGTGCTTATTAAGTTGGAGCCGGGTATGAAGCCAGACTCCCTTTGGCCATCCGCGGAAGGCCAAACTCTTTTGCGCCTATCGGGCCGCAGAATTCGTAGCCGCTGCGTTACTGGTCGGCTTTGCCCCATCTGAGTTCCCCTTCTCGGCTTGCTTGCGCCGAGCCAATTCCGCTCTCGCCTCGTCGTCGGTGAAGTAGCGGAACATCTGTACCCGTCCGGGAAATTGCTCGGACGTGAAGATCCGGTTGTTCTTGTCGATATAAAGTCCGGCCAGGGTGCGGAATTGCCCCGGCAGCGTGCCGTGTCCGCCCATCCAGATCAGCAGATCGCCTTCGGGCGTAAAGCACTGCACCCGGTCCTGCACCGCGTCGGCGACCCACACATGCCCGTCCACATCGACGGCGATTCCCTTGGGCCGCATGAAGGTTCCCGGACGATCGCCGGCCTTGCCAAATTGCCGGATGAAATTTCCATCGGCATCGAAGATCTCGATGCGATTGTTGTACGTGTCCGAAACGTAGAGATTGCCGTCACCATCCACTGCGACATTAGTGGGCACAGCAAACTGCCCGGGATCGACCAGCGTGTGGTTCTTGCCGGGCGTACCGATTTTGCGCAGCAAGGTCAGCTTGTCAGCGTCGTAGACCAGCACCAGGTCCAGCGCCGCGTCGGCCACATAGAGGAAGCGGTTCTCGTTGTCCACCGCCATGCCTCCTGGATCAACGAGGCCCTGCGCGATGGTTCCCTCTACTTTGTGATTCTTATCGAACACCAGAATGCGGTGCATCTTAGTGTCGGAGACGAACAGGCGGTCGGAATCGTCAATAGCGAGACCAATGATGTCGCCGAAGCGCGCCTGCAGCCCGTGCTTGATCATCTGCAGTTCTTTTGTTTCAGTATTGAAAACGAAAATCGCTCCGACTTTACCGTCGGCAACGTACAGATTCCCCTTGGAGTCTTCCGCCAGGCCGTAAGGCGTCCACAAGGCGAACAGCGGCTTGTCCGCCATCTGCTGCTGCTGGGTCTCCCCTCCGGCCATGCGGTCCATCCACGAATTCTTTTTCTTTTCCGCAGTGGGCGTGAACTTGTCGCAGCAGAAGTAATTCAGATACTTGATCCTGGTAACGGCCGGCGGATTGGGCCAAACGATCTTGGAATAATCCAGAACGTCGAGGATGTTGGGCTGTTTGGGAGCTGCTTCCGCCTTCTTCTTTTTGCCGGCGTAGAGCGCGGAGGGATCGGCCAGAGTCAGCATGATCGCAACTCCGGTGATCACCGCCGCCAACCTCATCGCTCTTTGCATCGCTGTCGACATCGTTCGCTCCCTTACTTGTTGAACCCGGTATGGCACGTCATGCAGAACGCCATATTGTTCGATTGATCCTTGATCAGCAGGCTTGCCTGCGCCGAAGAATGCGGCTGGTGGCAGGACAAGCAGTTCACCGTCTTGAGCACCTTCGTCACGTCGGACGGATCCAT
>QHVR01000186.1 GCA_003223595.1 Acidobacteriota bacterium | reverse complement strand
TGGCGCGGAGACGCTCGCGACGCACGCGGCGAAAATCTGCCGGTCGCAGGTGACGGCGCAGGTATTCGTCTTCCGCAGCGTCGGTCAGGTTGCGGAAAGCTTCCAGATCGAGCGGCTGAATACGTCCCGCCAAGCTCGTATTCGAGACCTGCAAGCTGCGGGAAACCGTAATGCTAAGAATGAAAACCAGCGCAAGCGCAGCAGCGACAACAAGAATGATGGCCAGAGTCATTGCAGAAGACGCTCCAATTCGCGGTTCCAGACGGCAAGATTGTTCTCGGGAAGACCAATCGGAGCCGTCTTTGCAGATACTCTGCGCGGGACCAGCAGATAGTAAATCCACATCAGCACGCAGAAGTGAAAAGTAGCCATGTTGATGAAGTCGAGAACGACACGACTGTCATTGGGAAGACTATCGTTGGCAGCCAACGCCCAAGTGGCGAGATGAGTACAAGCTGAAATGGAGAGGCCGACTGCAATTCCGCGTTCGGCCATCGGCATTCCGATTCTGAAGTATGAGGAGAAGCCGAAGATTGAGACCAATATTCCGCATTCAATGATGTAAATGGTCTGCTCCAGGATATGTGCGCCAGAGACAATGCCAAAGAGGCCGTCCACGGGGGCAAGGGCAGCAGCCAAGCTGGATGCGAAGATCAGGAGAACGCCCGCGGCCCCGATGACACGCTTTCCTAGTTTGGCGATCGCGACGTAGGGCCGAAAGACGTGAGCAAAAATTTCAGCCAGCAGCGCAAACTTCAGGATGCCTTCCAGAACAAGACCAACCCAAAAGAAACGCCACCAAGTTCCTGGCTCGACAGACGGCACGATATCGAGAAGGTATAAGGTGAGTTGTTCGATTGCACTAGCTAACACAAAGGCCAGGAAGAAAGGATGTTGCCGGTGCACTCCGAGTCGCCATAGACCGAAGCCAAGGATCAGGAGAAGTACACTGGGCGCGACCCAAAGATAATGCCAAAGCAATGAGTGCGCCTGAAGCATGCCTAGGCAATATAGCTCCCCAAGCCACCGTCCGCAACGGACTGGCCACTGTTGTTCTATTTTCGTAAGACCAACGAGCCAAGTGCTCAGATCGCCAGTTTAGGTGCAACAATAGAATCGATTAGGGCTTGCACAACTTGGCACCGCAATTCGTAGTACCAGTACCGCCATCTGCCCTAACTGCAGTTGGAATTATGAGAGTATTGACGAATAGGATTGCTGCGCCGAGCACGAGTAGGACACGTTTCACGGTTGTTTTCTCCTTGTTGTTGAGAATTGAACCGTGATAGTTTCATAGGCCCCGTAGCAGTGCGCAACGTTACTTCAGGCCTTGGTTTGTTCGGAATTCGTAACAAAATGACCCTCAAATCGGCCCTCCAGGATGTGAAGGACACAACGCTCTCCGCAGTCTCAGGACTGCTGGGCAAGCTGGCTTACATGGCATCCCTTCGGCATAAACAGGGTAGTTATCAACACTGGGGTATGGAAAACGTCTATGGCCCGGAAGCTTCCGAGCGCGCCCTCAAGACCGTTCATGCCGATATTCTGAAAGGCGTCTTGAGAACGTCGTTGCAGTTGCTGGAAGAAGACCTGCAGGTTTCCTGCCTCTCCGGCGGCTTGGATGCGGCGACGTATATTAAACAATTGCGCGGCCAGTTCGAGGATTTACTTCCAGAAGGACGCCAGGATTCTCCGGCAGCCCAGCATCTCAGTTCAGTGCTGCTGGCGCTTTCCCGTTTGGAGAAGAATCCAGCGGGTGCCACTCGGTTAACTTCATAGCCACGCCCACCACCTGCCCCAGCACTTCCGCATCTTGCGGATGACGCAGAATGCGCACCGCAACCGGAGACAAAGGATGGGGCTGCAAGATAATCTCCTCCCGCCGCATGCTGCACCAGCAGCAGGTATGCCCATCGCGAGTTTCTACAAAGTAGATGGGGCGCTCGTACTCTGAGCGCCAGGAGCCTTCGAGCACGCGATTTCGCGATTCATCTACCTGGATAAAACTTCCCGGCGGCAGGATGGGATACATAGTGAAATCGTGCGTTCCGACGTAGCCGTAAGTGAAATCGGTGGTCGCGAATTGCGCCAGATAAGCCAAGGGCACCAGTCCCCACTGCTCGACCATGCGGCCCAAATTTGTGGTGCGGCGTTCGTCAAACCCCGGATCCATGCGCACCGGCACCTGTACTGACTGTAGTCCGCTGAGTGCCTCGGAGACGTGCGATTTCGGTGGAGATACCAGTCCGAGATCTGCGGGCATATTGTTCAGATCTACCCCATACCAAGACATGAGTTCCCGCACATCGCGCCGGTAAATTACCGATAACGTATAAAGCCGGTAAATGCTCGGCAAAATCCCCTTGGTTTCAATATCCGAGAGGCGGCTCGGCGGAATCGAAAATTCTTCGTTGCGATAGCGGTCTGCAATGCGCGCGCTGGAGTTCTCGACGTCACGCATAGTGAGCCCAAGCTTCTCCCGCAGTGTGCGAAGACTTTTGCCTGCCGGCAGCACGCGTCCCCCTCGACTAAGTTCGAAATAATATCAAACTCAAAGCGCATCGAACGAAGGATTGTTCAAAATTTTTCTCCCGCCTGTCCGCTGTTACAAAATCCGAACACGATTTTACCCCAGTATCTCCTATGTAAATTGCTGTTCGTGCAAGGTCCTCCATAGCTCCACTCCATTCTTTGTCGCCTGTGCATTTCCGTCCTTTGTTCGGATTTCGTAACAGCGGCAGCGCCTTACATTGCACGCTGCGACTTCTAGAATTCTCCGGCCCAAATCAGATTCCAGTCGAGTTCGGCGGATGACATTTGTCATGCCGCATGCGTGATGGATGCCACTGGCATCGTGTCCCAGCATGCACCAGTATGAGCCTAGCTCTACCCTGTGCCCACCGTGTCCCCTGTGGTGAGTGGTTTCTGCCACAAGCGACAGCAGGATTACAGAGTAATCATGACGGTGACGTCGTAATGCAGCCGCTTATAAGCAGGAGCTAACGTTGATCGAGACACTTAAAGAGATCGCAGCCGCAGCGCCGTCCAGTTCGCGGCCTATAGTTGCCAGTCTGACGTCGGTGGACAAGAACTACGCTGACGTGCGCGCCCTGTCTGCCGTCGATTTCCAGGTGCGTGCCGGCGAAGTGGTCGCCTTGCTTGGGCCAACGCTGAAACCCAAATCCCCTTGCATCAGTGAAAAAACTGCGGAAGGTGGAACGTGAAACCGTGAATCTGGAAACCTGAAACTGGAAACCTGAAACTGGAAACTGGAAACTGGAAACTGGTTCTTCAAATGAGCGCGAATTCCAAGAAATCGTTGAGTTCAACTGTATTTCTAATTGTGC
>QHVR01000185.1 GCA_003223595.1 Acidobacteriota bacterium | reverse complement strand
AGAGCGACGCCGTTCGCTCTTTAAGATGCCCGTGTTCCAGGCGGACTTGGAGCTCGACGCCGCATTCGACTTGACGGGCGTACCCACCGCCGTCCCGACAAACGGGGAGCTTGATTGGAGCCGGTCCGAAATCGTCGTTGGGGTGAGCGACGCACGCGGCGCGCTGGCGGAGGCCGTGCTAACAACAGACGGAAAAACCTCGACGCTCGTACCAGCGGCAATTGCCCAAAGCATTTCGATCAGCGGAGATCCGAGCTCGCAATCCAAGCTGATGTTATTAGGCGCAAGAGTAGAAAACATTGCTAGACCGAATGCACAATTCAATGTGAAATCCGCCTTACGATTTTCCGGCGCTCAGCGGATTGCGGTGCTTGCCTACGGCAAGACGACAAACCTTGCCGTGAAAGGTGACTGGCCCAGTCCAGGATTTGATGGGGGCTTCCTGCCCACCGCACGGGCCGTGTCCAGCAACGGCTTCACAGCGCAGTGGTCCGTGCCTTTTATCGCAAGGGGAGTGCGTGCCGAAGGACAAGGGGACTTAATCACCGGACTCGACGCAACGGCACTTGGGGTTTCGTTCATCGAAGTGGCAGATCCCTATCAGTCCGTCAATCGGTCGCTGAAATACGCCCCTTTGTTCTTGGGGCTGGTTTTCCTCTCTTACTTTGTTTTTGAGGCTACGACCGGTAAGCGGGTTCATCCCGCTCAATATGTTCTGGTTGGGGTCGCTCAGACGATCTTTTATCTGCTCCTGTTATCTATAGCCGAGAGAATCGGCTTCGGCTTCGGGTTTTTGCTTGCGGGTGCCGCGACGGTGACATTGCTTTCAATCAACGCGGCGTGGATCTTTTCGAGCCGACTGCAGGGAATCAGGGCTGTCGTCATTTTTACCTTGCTCTACATACTCATCTACACGCTCCTGCGGCTCGAGGATTATGCATTGCTGGTAGGCGCAATTGTCAGTTTCATGGCAGTGGCCGCTGTTATGTATTTCACTCGCGCGATCGACTGGTATGCCTCGCTCCCGGTGAGAGTCCCTTCCGACCGGCAAGCTGCGACGCCGACGGCTGGGGAAACCGTTCAGGACGGTTAGTGATTTCGCCGTTCCACTCATTGAGTCTGCACGCCAACACTTTGCTGGATATTCCTAGGCGATGCCAAAGCGAGAACGATTCCTCTCACGAGGCGTTCGTAACGTCACTTTCTGGGGCGAAGACTCTAGTCTGTTAACAGGGGCAATAAGCAGACACAAAAGCGCAGAAAAACGCATGTTTACTAGGGATTTCGCGTGATTCGCGATACTGTAAACTAACGCAAACCTCATGACGCCGAATCCCCCGCGTGCGGATATGTCCGACGTTACGCCTTCGCTGCAGCAAGAGGTGGCGCGTCTGGCCGCGTCGCCCGAGGTGCGTTCGGCATACAACTGGTTTCGCACGCAGGAGCCGCAGTTCCTGCAGTGGCAAATGGAAATGGCGCGCATCGCGGCGCCGCCCTTTGGCGAATCGGCCCGCGCGGCATGGCTGCAAGAGCGCTTTCGCGAGATCGGGTTGGATGATATTCGCATCGACGATGTGGGGAATGTGTTTGGAATCCATCCCGGATTCGGGCGGCGATACGTTGCTCTCAGTGCTCACATCGATACCGTGTTTCCAGCGAATACGCCGCTTAACATCCGACAGCAAGGCAGCCGGATCTATGGGCCGGGCGTTTCCGACAACGGGGCCGGCGTGGTGGCGATGCTCGCAATCGCTTCGTTGCTACGCTCGGTGAAAGTCCGGCACGCACTGCCATTCGTCTTCATCGGCAATGTAGGGGAAGAAGGAGAAGGCGATCTGCGCGGGATGCGGCACATTTTTGCCACGCCGCGCTGGAAGGATTCCATTGCCTATACGCTGGTGCTGGACGGCGCCGGTTCCGACACCATTGTGGCCGAGGCCCTGGGCAGCCGGCGATTTGAAGTGATCGTGCGCGGGCCGGGCGGGCATTCGTGGAGCGATTTCGGCGCGCCCAATCCTATCGTGATCCTGGCCAAAGCGATTGAGACTTTCAGCGCGACCACCGTTCCCAGCATTCCTAAAACAACGTTCAACATCGGCGTGATTCGCGGCGGCACTTCGGTGAATTCGATTCCCGAGTCGGCGAGCATGAAGGTGGATATTCGGTCGACGTCGATGGCGGAGATGGAGCGGCTGGAGCAGTCCCTGCGCCGCGCACTGAATCGCGCGGTGGAGGACGAGAGCATGGCCGCCGAGATGCGATCGTCCGCGCAGAGGCGGCCCTCGGGAGTGAATTGCGAGGTGGTCGTGATCGGCAACCGTCCCGCGGGCGAACTGCAGACGGGAGCGCGCATCTTGCAGGCGGTGCGCGCCGTGGATGCACAGCTGTCCAATGCCGCGCACGTGCAGCGGGCATCAAACGGATGCGAATGTTCCGCTGTCGCTGGGGCTGGAGGCGGTGGCGATTGGCGGGGGCGGCTCCGGCGGCGGCGCACACACTTTGCAAGAGTGGTTGGATTCCAATGGACGGGAACGGGCGTTGAAGCGAATTTTGTTGACTATGCTGGCGCTGGCGGGAGTGGGCGAATGAACTTTTGGGGACGATCGAGCCGGGGCGGAGCAATCCTATCTTGTATCGTTGGCGCAGCGATGAGTTTTGGACAGGCGGCAGGCCAGGAATCACCCACGCAGAAGGCCGACGTCATCTTCATGCACGCCAACGTGTACACGGGCGTCCCGGCCGAGGGTGCCTTTAATTCGATCGTTCGCGCAGAAGCCATCGCGGTCCGCGGCGATCGCATTCTGGCGGTGGGCAAGATTGCCGATCTGCAGAAGCTGAAAGGCGAGCAGACGCAGATCATCGATCTGGACGGCCATTTCGTTATGCCAGGGTTCAACGATGCTCACCTGCATCTGGATGACGCGGGCATGACCAAGCTCAGCGTTGATCTTACGGGCGTGAAGTCTTTGGATGAACTTCGCGAGCGGTTGCGTAAGAAAGTGGAACAATCCAAGCCCGGCGAGTGGATTGGGGGTTCGGGATGGGACGAGACGCTGTGGCCGGTGAAGGTGACGCCAACGCGATGGGATTTGGATGAGGTGTCCGATGGGCATCCGGTGTTTCTGGTGCGCATCGATGGACACATTGCGGTCGCCAACACTCGGGCATTGCAGTTAGGCAGCGTGAACCTGGCCAGCCGCGATCCGCAGGGCGGGCACATCGATCGGAATGAAACGGGGGAGCCTACCGGGATCCTGCGGGAGACGGCACAGGACGCGGTGCTCAGGGTGATCCCTAAGCCTAATCACGACCGACGCCGCGAGGCGCTGCAATTGGCGCTGGCGGATTTAGCCGAGCATGGGATCACCTCCGCGCAGGACTATTCCCCGGCATGGGAGAACTTCCAGATTTTCGAAGAACTGGAGAAGGAGGGGAAACTCACGGCCCGGATTTCGGAGTGGCTGCCCTTCGATGATTCCGTCGAGGAGTTGACCCGCAAACGCGATTCGCACCCGCAGTCGGACCCCATGTTGCACACGGGAATGTTGAAAGGATTCATGGACGGGTCGCTGGGGTCGCACACGGCAGCGATGCTCGAGCCCTACGCCGATGATCCGAAGAACTCGGGCATTCCGCGCTACGAGGCCGCCAAGCTGAACGACATGACGAAGGAACGGGTGCTGGCAGGGTTCCAGGTTGGGTTTCACGCCATTGGGGACAAAGGCGTGCAAATGGCGCTCGATGCTTTCTCGGAGGCGGAGAAGGCAGCCAAAGAGGCGCATCCAAAAGCGGCCAATGGTGGCGATGACTTCCGTCTGCGCATCGAACACGCGCAGGTCACAACTCCGGCTCAGATCAGCGAGTTCAAGCAACTGAATGTCATTGCGTCGATGCAGCCGAATCATCTGCTCACCGACATGCGCTGGGCGCAGGACCGGCTGGGTCCGAAGCGGGCAGCAACTTCGTATGCCTGGTTGGCATTCTTGAACAAGGGAGTGCCACTCGCGTTCGGCACGGATTATCCGGTGGAGCCGGTCACGCCGTTTCGTGGATTGTACGCAGCCGTCACGCGCAGAAGTGACGACGGCAAACAGGAATACTTCCCGGCGCAGCGCCTGACCATAGATCAGGCAATTTCGGCATATACCTCGGGTTCAGCGTTTGCGGAATTCGGAGAGAAAGACAAAGGCAAGCTCGCGGCCGGCATGCTGGCGGATTTTGTGGTTCTGGATCGCGATCTCACGTCAGTTTCGGCGGAAAAAATCCTGGCGACAAAGGTGCTGCGGACCGTAGTCGGGGGAAAGACCGTGTACGAGGCGAAATAATTGCCCCGGGCTTCGGACCCGGCAGACTGCCAGCTCCTGCACCTTCGCCAGCTAATTCGTATCTACTTCAGGATGAGTGACCTTCAGGATTACATCCCATGAAACGGTTTGCATCAAATATGCGTCTAAGCAAAGAACACCCCACGGTCGCGGTGTACACTCAGCGGGTAATGTGCAACTCGGTCGCGTCGCGTAAATAGGTATACTATTAGCGGTTTACAAGTTTCGGAGGAAGTGAAATATGGGCGCAATGTGGATGCGCATGAAGGCCCATCGGGCGGCCTACACGCTGAGTATCCTGGCAACTCTGGCAGTCGGCATTCTCATTGGAACTGTCATCAACCAGGGAGTTAAAGGCAAAGAGGGGCAGAAGAGCGATGCGGCGCCCCTGACCATGGCCTCGCCGCAGCAGATGTCGAACGCGTTTTCCCAGATCGCGAAGCAGCTCGAGCCCAGCGTGGTCAACATCAACACCGAATCGACCGTGAAGAACGTGCACCGGCGCCGGGGCGGGCAGGGCGGCGGAGACGAAGAGGACGGCGGCAGCATGGAGGACTTCTTCAACCGCTTCTTCGGCGGCCCGGGCGGCCAAGCGGGGCCGGGCGGCCAAGGTGGACCGGGCGGCCCTGGCGGACCGGGTGGGCCGGACAGCGGCGCCATTCGCGAACGCTCGCTGGGATCGGGAGTGGTGGTCGATGCCAAAGGCTTCATCCTTACCAACCGTCACGTGGTGGAGAAAGCGGATCGCATTCGCGTGCGTTTCCAAGACGATCCTCCCGGAGTGCAGCACGATGCCAAGGTGATTGGCACCGATCAGGAAACCGATCTGGCGGTTATTAAGGTGGATGTCGAGCATCCCCTGCCGACTGCGAAGATGGGCAATTCCGATTCCATGCAAGTGGGAGATTGGGTTCTTGCCATTGGCAGCCCGTTTGGGCAGGCAGGAACGGTGACGGCCGGCATCGTTTCGGCCAAGGGACGCGACATCGTTCCCGGACGGCAGTTCCAGACTTTCATTCAGACCGACGCAGCGATCAATCCCGGCAATTCGGGTGGGCCGCTGGTCAACATGAGTGGAGAGGTGATCGGGATCAACACGGCGATTCTGAGCGAGACCAACGCTTACGCCGGAATTGGATTTGCGCTGCCCTCGAAGACCGTCGTCGAAGTTTATAACCAGCTGACCGGACCGGAGCACAAGGTTTCACGCGGGTCGATTGGAATCATGTTCGATGCGGTGGAGAATCCGGCCATCGCGCGCGTATATGGAGCGGGCAGCGGTGTCACGGTTTCCAGCGTGGTCGCAGGCAGCCCCGCGGATCAGGCGGGGTTGAAAGTCGGAGACACCATCACGACCGTGGATGGGAAGAAAGTCAGCAAGGGATCGGAACTCGTGGCTGACATTGCTTCGCGCAAGCCTGGCTCGAAAGTGGCGTTGGGCTTCCTGCGCAACGGGAAAACACAGGAAACCTCGGTGACGATTGCTGATCGTGAGAAGCTGTTCGCGCAGCGACTCGGCGAGGACCAGGGCAACGAAGATGAGAATGCGCCCAAGCCGAGCAAGTTCGGCGTGACCGTGCGCAAGGTGACTCCGGATATGGCCGACCGCCTGGACATTCCCTCCGGGAAAGGCGTGATCGTGCAGGACGTGAAGCCGGGATCGTTTGCGGAGGATATCAACCTGGCGCGTGGCGACATCATTT
>QHVR01000184.1 GCA_003223595.1 Acidobacteriota bacterium | reverse complement strand
CCTCATGACCGCCCCTACGCCGCACTAGTGCATGGGCGTTGGCGCTGTGCTCCCGGAGGGCATACAATACTCTTTGCGGTAATTCCCGACATGTCTCCCATCGCGGACGATCTCACCACAGTAAAAGACGACATGGTTGCCTTCATCGAAGGCCATGGCATGCGCCGGTTCCACGGCTATGTGGACTACGAAGAGGTGCAATGCATCATGTGGGAGATGGGAGACAATCCCGATGGCTGGAAGGATTTTGTCGAACTGGCCAAAGCCGCGGGCGCTCCCTTCCTCACCATGCACTCCTGGGCTCTGACGCTGGAGGAGCTGGATGACATGGTCCATCGCCTGAGCGACTCCGAGTTCACCGACAGCGACGATGTGGACGATGCCCGCTGGCTCCGCGCTCACCTGGGCAAAGTGGGATACCTGCAATTGGGCTGGGCGTATCAGGGATCGATGTTTCTCTGCGAGGTGAGCACCGAATGGTACGAGCGCTACCAGCACCTGCTGGAAGTATCCGATGAATTCGGCGGCCTCACCATGGATGAGCCCGATCAGGACGAAGAAAACTAGGCACATCCCACGTAGGGACCGCCCTCTGGCTGTCCACCCGAGCGAAGCTCGGCGAACCTGTTAGCATCACATAGTCACAAACCAGCGCAGTAGTACACTGCTACTTCCCATGCAGTGGATTCCCCGAACCGCCGACCAGCCCGTGGTCGATTCTCTGATTTCAGAACTGCGTTCCCATACCGCATTTCGTGGCACGCCCAGCGCGAGTAGTGCGTCCATCCTCGCGCCGCTGCTGGTTCGTCGCGGCATTCTCGACTCAGAATCGGCGCAGCGCTTTCTGGCACCTTCGCTCTCGCATCTTCATGCACCGGAGTTGATGATGGGACTAAGCGTCGCGGTCGATCGCATCGACGCCGCAATCGAGCGCAAGGAGCCCATCCTGATCTATGGCGATTACGACGTCGACGGCACCATGGCCGTCATCATTCTGAAGACGGCGATTGAGCTCTGCGGGGGCACATGTGATTTCCACGTCCCACACCGGATTCGCGAAGGCTACGACATGCGCGGCGATGTCATTGAACGCGCCGCGGCCGCCGGCATTCGCCTCATTATCAGCGTGGATATGGGCATTCGCGCCTTCGCCCCGGCGGAGACGGCGCACAATCTCGGAGTGGACCTGATCGTCACAGACCATCACCTTCCCGGCGTGAATGGAGTTCCCCGCGCTCTCGCCGTAGTCAATCCCAATCAGAAGGGCTGCGATTATCCCTGCAAGCACATCTGCGGCGCGGGAGTAGCTTTCAAAGTGGCGCAAGGATTGATGCAGCGCCGCCTCGATGCCAAAGATCACACGAAGCTGCTGTTGTCGTTCATGAAAGTTGTGGCGATTGCGACTATTGCCGACGCCGTGCCGCTCACGAGTGAAAATCGGGTGTTCGCATCGTTGGGTCTGGATGCACTGCGGAGAGCAGTCAACCCCGGACTGAGGGCTCTGCTCGAAGCAGCGCAGATTTCAGCTAACCGTCCGCCGACTTCTGGCGAAGTTGGATTCCGTATCGCGCCCCGCATCAACGCAGCCGGGCGCATGGACGTCGCGCGCGATGTCATCGACCTTTTCACGGTGAAGGACCAGGTGCGCGCGCGCGAAATTGCCGCCAAGCTCGACAAATTGAATACGGATCGCCAGGAAGAGGAAAAGAGAATCCTGCGCGCAGTCGAAGAGCGCTTTGCCTCCGATCCGGCCCTTTCAGAAAGTTATTGCATCGTCATGGATGGCGATGGCTGGCATCGCGGTGTGATCGGCATTACCGCGACCAGAATTGTTGAACGCTACAACCGTCCCACCCTGGTCATCACACGGGACGGAGATGAAGCCCACGGGTCGGGCCGGTCCATCCGCGCCTTTCATCTGCTGGAAGCGGTTGAGTCCTGCGGCAGCCTGTTCTCGCGCTATGGCGGGCACTCTCATGCCTGCGGCTTTGCCATGCCGGCAGCGAATATTCCCGAGCTGCGTACCCGTCTGGATCAGTTTGCCCGCACCAAACTTACCCTCGCAGATTTCGAACCTGTGCTGGATGTGGACGGGGAACTGCCTCTAAGCGACGTCACACCTGAACTCTTCCAGGCCCTTGCGCTCCTGGAGCCTTACGGGATGGGGAACCCGGAGCCTGTATTTTCCACGCGTGGCGTGCAGTTGGTTGCCCCGCCAAGGATCCTGAAAGACAAACATGCGAAGCTTAAGCTCAGGGCTGGCGAGATCGCAGTAGCATCGGATGAAGAGGAACTCTCTGCCGCCGCGATCATGGCGACTCCGCGTTGTCATCCCGACCGTGCAGCAATTCGCCGCAGTGAACGTGAAGGTGTAGCAGCTTCAGTGACAACTGAGAACCGGGAACTGAGAACTGACTTTCGATCCAGGATCACCTTCGATGCCCTCGGCTGGCACATGGCGGAACGAGTGCTGAAGGATCAGCTTCTGGCGGGCGATTCCATCGACATCGCCTTCACCATTGGCAACAACGATCACCCGGAATATGGCGGCCTGGAGCTTACCCTGCGCGACTTCAAAACTCCGCCTACCAAAGGTGGTAATGGCCATCCCGCCGCGCCATCTCCACGCTGACCCCAAACAGATCCTTCAATCTCTCAACCTGCAGGATATCTTCTTTGGGTCCGTCCGCGACGATCCGCCCGCGGCTCATCAGCACCACGCGCTGAATTTCCGGAACGATATCGGCGAGTTCGTGCGTGACCAGGATGAGGGCTGTGCCTGCCTGCGCCAGTGAGCTCATGGTATGCCGCACGTTATGCTGCGCGGCGAGATCGAGCGAGTTGCAGGGCTCGTCGAACACCAGCGCCCCCGGTTTGTGGACCAGAGCCCGGGCAATCAGCACGCGGCGCGCTTCGCCCGACGACATCTCCGAAACTGGGCGATCCGCCAGATGTGGAATGCCTAGCTCAGCCAGCGCCGCATTGGCCACGCTCCTGTGCTCAGGCTCAACCAGGTGGTTGGGATAAATGGCTGTACTGCTGAAGAACCCCGAAAGCACAACATCAAGACCGTTGGCCTCTCCGGTGCACGACAGCATCAGATCGTTGGAAACAATGCCCAGGTGCGTTCGCAGCCGGAACACATCCCAGGTTTCCTGCCCAAGAATCGCCATCGACGAGTCATCCCGCGCTACCGGATAACACTCGCGCGTGATGGTCTTGATCAGGGTAGATTTGCCGCACCCGTTAGGACCGAGTATGGCAACATGCTCGTCCGCCCCAATCCGCAGGCTGAAGTCATCGAGCGCGATCTTCTGTCCGCGCATCACGCGCAGATTACGAAAGTCGAGTAATGGTGGTTTGAAATCGCTCTTCACAGCATCCAAAGTGTAGATGAGGGTTGAACTCCGGACCAACTGAGAACTGATAACTGAGAACCGGGAACTATTTAGTACACTGAACCCAGATGCCCCTCAAGATCTATCGTCTGCGCCGTTTGCTGGCCGCGACGGCCGTGCTGCTTACAGCCGTGGTCGTGGGGATGTACTTCTACGCGCGTTCGAAAGCCACTAACGTCTTGAAATCCATCCCGAACAAAATGGGAGTAGACATCAAGCAGACCGCAAATGGATTTCAGATCTCCAAGTCCGATGGCAAACGCACGCTATTCACCGTACAGGCAAGCAGCGTCAAGCAATTATCATCCTCTACGGGACCGACTCCTCGCGATTTGATCAGATCTACGGGGAGAATTTTGCTTACAACCAGAAAACCGGCGACGTAACTGCAAATGGGGAAGTCCAGATCGATCTGGTCGCCAACCCTGCCGGTATGGCCAGCCCGGATCAAGCCACGCCGAAGGAAATCAAGAATCCGATCCACTTGAAGACCCGCGATCTGGTATTCAACAAGGACACCGGCAACGCATTCACCAATGCAAAGGTGGAAGTAGTGACTCCGCAGGCCAGTGGCTGGGCCATGGGAGTGAGATATGCCTCGAAGAGCCACACTCTAAGCTTGGACTCGCAAGTCCACTTAACACTCACTGGTCCGGAAGCTGCGACCATCGAGGCGCAGAGCGGCACGATCACCAACGAGCCCCGCGAGGTCGTGCTCGATCATCCGCGCGCGTTGCGTCACGAGGGAGCGGTCTTCTCAGCGGATAGGGCAACATTTCATCTAAGCTACGAAAATCATGTGGAGAACGTGCTCGCGCAGGGGAATGTCAGGGCTGATGCGAACGTTGCGGCGGCCACCCAAGCCTCTCGGAAGCGGCGGAAAACGGCGACCCGCTCGCCCGAGGAGATCCACGGAAACGCGGAAGAAGCTGAATTCCTTTTTATCCCCGAGCAGGATGTGCTTCGCAGTGCAACCCTACGCGGCAAAGTTCATATGGAGCAGACCGGGACTCAGCCCATGCTCGCGGATGCCGGGCGCGTCGTTCTCAACTTCGGGGGCAACAACCAGCTGCAGACAGTTCAAGCTCTGGATGGCGCACATCTGAAGCAGACCGGGGGCGACCTTCGCACCCAGGCCAGCGGTTCGGCTCAGGATTTCGAACTCACCGCCCCAGTGATCGACTTCAGCGTCGCACAAGGGCACATCCTGCGGCATGCCAATACGTCCGGGGCGGCACAAATCATCATCGCGCAGCAGAATGCATCGGCTTCACCTTCATCGCCTCAGCAGACGGTAGTTACCGCCGGAAGATTCGACGCCGACTTCAGCATGGAAGACGGCCGCAATCACCTGTCTCGCGTTCATGGTGCTCCCAACGCGCAGATTGTGAACTCAAGTCCCGACCAGCCCGACAGAATCAGCACCAGTGATGCCGTCGATGCCACGTTTCATCTCCACGGGCTCGAAGTCCTGACGCAAACTGGACACGTTCATTACACCGAGAGCCAGAAGCGAGCCAGCCAAGTGCAAGCCTGGGCCAATTCAGCTCGCTATACTCCCGCTGATCAGATGCTCGTCCTCAACGAAAATCCTCGAGTCGAGGAGGGCGGGATGGGCACCACTGCCGATCGAATGCGAATTAATCGCCTCACCGGCGAAGCCCTGGCCGAAGGCTCTGTCAAAAGCACCTACAGTGAGCTCAAGGACCAGCCATCCGGTGCGCTGCTCGCTTCATCTTCCCCCATCCACGTCACCGCCTCGAACATGACCACGCGCAGCAACCCCGCAGGAGTAGCGGTTTATTCCGGCGACGTCAGGCTGTGGCAGGACGCCAACATGATCGAGGCTCCTACCATCCAGTTTGACCGCAATCAGCGAGCCGTCGTGGCTCAGGGAAGTGCTCGGCACCCCGTCAAAACGACTTTGGTGGAGTCGGAAAAGGCCAATGTTGCCGAAAATGGAGTGAAATCAGTCCAGAAAAGGACGGGATCCGCTCCTTCCACTCCGATCACCATCACCGGCCTCAAGCTCACATACATGGATTCCGAACGCAAGATTCACTATCAGGGCGGCGTGGTCGCCAAAGCCGCCGAGTTCACCGCATCGGCGGACACGCTGGATGCCGTCCTCCTCCCCCGAAGCCAAACTACTTCGAATGAGAGCGTTGCAGCGCCCGGGCAACTCGACCGCATTATCGCCCAAGGCAGCGTGGTAATCCAGCAGCCGAACCGCCGGGCGGAAGGTCAGAAGCTGGTTTACACGGTGGCCGAGAACAAGTTTGTCCTGAGCGGCGGACCTCCTAGCATTTTTGATGCCGAACAGGGCAAGATTACCGGGGTTTCGTTGACTTTCTTTAGACGCGATGATAGGGTGCTCGTAGAAGGCGAAGCAAATAATCCTGTGGTAACACAGACGCGGGTGGCCCGTTAAGTTGGCAAGATAAATGCGTACCCTGGCCACAGAAGAAATCGGCAAATCGTACCGGGGCAGGCGCGTTGTAAACGGGGTTAGCCTGGAGGTTCGGCAGGGCGAAGTTGTTGGATTATTAGGCCCTAACGGCGCAGGCAAGACCACCACGTTTTATGCCATCGTTGGACTGATCCCCCCTGATACTGGCCGCGTCTTATATGACGGTCAGGACATCACAGACGTTCCCATGTATCTCCGGGCGCGTCAGTACGGCATCAGTTATCTCCCACAAGAAGCGTCGGTCTTTCGCAAGCTGACGGTAGAAGAAAACATCCTCGCAGTGCTGGAGGCTCAGCCGATTTCATGGCACGAGCGCCGCGAGAAGATGGAAAAGTTCATTGATGAACTGGGATTGGAGCACATCCGCCAGAACCGCGGATACGCTCTGTCGGGTGGAGAGCGCCGGCGCGTGGAAATTGCCCGCTGCCTCTGCATCAATCCCACGTTCATCTTGCTGGACGAGCCGTTTTCGGGGATCGATCCCATTGCCGTGCTGGATTTGCAGAAGATCATCAGCAGCTTGCGGTCGAGTGGCATCGGAGTGCTGATCACGGATCACAATGTTCGCGAAACGCTTTCGGTC
>QHVR01000183.1 GCA_003223595.1 Acidobacteriota bacterium | reverse complement strand
TGGAAGTCTGGAAGCATCGTGACCGAATCCCGGGCCTGCGCCTGACGTTCGAAGCGCCATTCCTGCGGCATTTCACGGCACACCTGGAGCCGCTACCGGTCGCGGTTCCATCTCGTGGTTGATTCTTGCGTGGAATTGGCCCAGCCACTGCGGGCCGCGAGTTCGTTGAGAGATCCGTAACCCAGTCACCCTAAAGCGCGAGCACGCTCGGAAAATTGCCATAGCACCGCCGTAACCCGCCATTCGGAGTGCACCGCGCTTAAAGCTTCAGACCCTGCCGATATTCTCAGTGATGAGCCATCTCTGGAAAGCCTGCCATGTCTGCGCAATGGTTGTACTTCTTGGCCTATCTGCATTGGGCCAGACCCGGTCGGATGAGGACGTGCTATCGCTAGGCATTGCAGAGCTGGGGAAGATCAAAGTCTACAGCGCATCGCGGCGCCTGGAACAGGCGAGTGTCGCCCCCTCTTCGGTGAGCATCATCACTGCGGAGGAGATCCGCCGTTACGGTTGGCGCACTCTCGCTGAAGTGCTCCGTAGCCTGCGCGGATTTTACACTTCCTATGATCGCAGCTATACCTATCTGGGAGTGCGCGGGTTTCAGCGCCCGGGCGATTACAATTCGCGGGTTCTGCTTCTACTGAACGGGCACCGCTTAAACGAGAATGTCTATGGGAGCGCGCTGATCGGCACCGAGTTTCCCCTGGATCTCGAGCTCATCGATCACATCGAAGTCGTGCGCGGCCCGGGTTCGTCGCTGTTTGGAGATAATGCAATCTTTGGCGTCGTGAATGTCATCACGCGTCAGCCCACGAATCCCTATGACATAGAGGTGTCCGGAGACGTCGCCTCATTCCTTAGCCGCACGGGCCGGATCAGCGCGAGTGCGACCCGCGGCCGGCTTTCGAGTCTAATTTCCGGGAGCCTCTACGAGAGTGCAGGACAATCCAGCCTCTACTTTCCACAGTTTTCATCCAGCAATGGGGGCATTGCGCAAAACCTCGACGGCAACCGTTACGCGCATCTGTTCTCAGATCTGCAATACGGAAATCTGCGGCTGCAGGGTATTTACGGAAGCCGCCGTAAAATAATTCCCACTGCCGACTATGAAACGAATTTTAACGATCCCGGAACTCGAATCACCGACACCATTGCCCAGTTCGACGCCGATTACAAGCGCAGCATCACGGACAAAACCGACCTCGAAGTCCGTACCTTTTACCAGCACTACAACTACGACGGAACCTACGCCTACGGCGGCACCAATTCTCCCGATCGTTATTTGAATTACGACAGCAGCCTCGCCGACAGTACCGGCCTCGATGCCATGCTCGATCACCAGATGGGACGCCATCACCTGACCCTCGGGACCAGTTACGAACACAGCTTTCGCGTCGACCAGCAAAACCATGATGCCGGTCTGCCTCCCCTTCTGAACGATCACCGAACCCCATGGCTGAGCGCGGTCTACGGCGAAATGGCCCTTGATCTCGGTCATCATCTGACGTTGCACGCCGGCGCTCGTTTTGACTACTTTGACGCCTATGGCGCAGCTTTGAGCCCGCGCACAGCCCTGGTGTATGCGCCCAATACAAAAACATCGGTGAAATACATCTTCGGACGCGCCTTTCGCGCACCCAACGTCTACGAAAACTACTACATGGATGGCGTCAGTACCGAGCGGCCTCTCCGGCCCTTGCAGAAAGAGAACATCCAATCTCACGAGTTGGTCTTCGAACGCAACCTGACTCCCTGGCTTGGCGCTACGCTGGACGCTTATTACAACAGTCTGGATAACCTGGTCGAGTGGGTTCCCGACACCGCAAACGGGATGACGCATGCTGCCAACATAGGTCAGGACCACGGCCGCGGCATCGAAGTTGAGTTGAATGCAAAGTGGAAGTTGGGGTGGCAGGGACGTGCCAGTTACTCGCTTGCCGATGCTCATAATCCACTGAATCGTCAACGGCTCGACAACTCCCCGCTGCATCAGGCCAAGCTGAATGCAATCATTCCCGCAAGCCGGCACGCGTTTGGTGGAATCGAACTGCTCTACGCCAGTGCACAGCAGACCTATCAGCAGACACGCGTCGCGCCATCGTTCTTGACCAACCTGTCGCTCTCCACTACGCCATTCTGGGGTGGGTTCGAGCTTTCCGCCACTTGTTATAACGCGACCAACCGCCGCTGGTTTAGCCCCTCCCCGCCGAGCACGACTGAGCCTGCCATTCTCCAGGATGGCCGGACTTTCCGGTTCAAGCTTTCTTATCGTTTCTCCAAGGATGCCAGCAGGGTCCTCCCATGAGACGCACCTGGCCTGGTGCGGTACCGCTTGTGCTCGCTCTCGTCACTGGATTCCTTGCCCCCGTGCTGTTGGCGGCACAGGACGAACGCGCCATCCGGGCAGCCTACGTTTTTAATCTGACGAAGTATGTGGACTGGCCGGCGGAAAGCAAAGAGTTGGTCATCGGACTGATCAGCAATCGTGAAAATGGTGTGTTCCTGCAGAAACTGCTGGAGGGCCGCCTGACTGGTTCGCGCACGATACGTTTCAAGCTGTCTCCCGCCATAGCCGACCTGCGCGACTGCAACATCGTTTACCTCGCCGATGGCTTCGCCAGAAAAACTCTTGCTGCCATGGAGAACATGCGTCTGAAAGGAATACTCACCATCGGCGAGACTGAAACCTTTCCGGACGATGGGGGCATGATTGCGTTGGTAAGAGTGGCCGATCAGATCCAGATGCAGCTAAATCCGGAGGCGGCGGAGCGCGGCGGCGTGAAACTCGATTCTCAACTGCTGAACCTGGCTATGATCGTTTCGCCGGGAACGATTGTGACCCAGACTCCGCCGCTTCGTACTGCTGTCGAGCATCCCAACCCCGTATACCCGCCCATGGCTGCGAAACTGCTTCTGCACGGAATGGTGCGCGTCGAAGTCCGTATCGGCCCCAACGGCCGAGTCCGTCATGTGGAATGTGTGGGCGGAAATCCCGTGCTGGCCGATGCGGTGACCAAAGTCGTAACGAACTGGAGATACGAACCAGCCGCCACTGAATCCATGCAGACCATTCAATTCAAATTTTGACTCGGCCCGACCCGGCAGGGCTAAGTTAATCCACCGCCCCGTTATTAGCGAATTATGGGGAGCAGAAGCCTTTTGTTTTGAATACTTTGGCCGTAAGTCGCTATTAGAGAATACTTTGCAAGCTAGGCCAATTGCAAGTGTCGTGTATTGAATAGTTTGCGAGCAGAGGTCTCGCAAAAATTATCTGCCGGTGTGACCCCATTTCTTGCCCGCTCCGCCATTCCAGTCGCACCCGGTTTGCGTCCTTTCGAGGTGTAAACTGATCCAAGTCTTATACCGCATTTATCCGTCGTGAAAGGATTTCTCCCATGGCAACCTTAGAAGCACCCGTCCGGCCTGCGCGTCCAAACCTGCATTCCGGACCATTTGTCAGCGAACCGTTTTTCGATTTCCGCAACGAAGAGAACGCGCGCCGCATGCGGGCCGCCGTCGCCAAGGTACGCGGTCAGCTTGGTCATGAGTACGACCTTGTCATCGGCGGTAAGCGTGTCCGCACCACCGATAAGATCAAGTCCCTGAATCCCGCGAAACCATCCGAGATCGTCGGCATTCACCAGAAGGCGGGCCGCGAGCACGTCGAGCCCGCCATGAACGCCGCCCTGAAGGCGTTTGAATCCTGGAGCCGCACCTCGGTCGAGGAACGCGCCGGGCTTCTGTTCCGCGTCGCCGATGTGCTTCGCCAGCGCAAGATGGATTACATGGCATGGCTGGTCTTTGAGGTCAGCAAAAATTGGGTCGAGGCCGATGCCGATATCTCCGAGACCATCGACTTCTGCGAGTTCTACGCCCGCGAGGCGTTGCGCCTGTCGAAGGCCCAGCCTCCCATCCAGCTACCCGGTGAGCGCGACACGCTGGTCTACATTCCGTTGGGTGTGGGCGCGGTGATTCCGCCGTGGAATTTTCCCTGCGCCATCATGGCCGGAATGACTCTGGCCTCGATCGTCAGCGGCAACACCGTGATCCTGAAGCCGTCCAGCGATTCTCCTACAATCGCCGCCAAGTTCATGGA
>QHVR01000182.1 GCA_003223595.1 Acidobacteriota bacterium | reverse complement strand
CGCCGCGAGGAGGGAAGCCCCCAGCAAACTGCAGTTGGCGAGGTCGCAATCGGAGGCGAACCGACCCTTACCGACGCAGAGATCCAATGGCAAAAAACCTACGAGTATCACGCCGAGACAGTGAGCGTTGTCCGCGGCCCGAATGGAAATGCAGCGCGGCTGGAAGGCGATGACACGCCCGAGGTGAAAGTCTTCGCCAATGATGTATTCCCACCCGCGGTCCCTTCCGGTTTGCAGGCTGTGTTCTCCGGTCCGGGTCAGAGCCCGTTCATTGATCTCGTATGGGCGCCAGTCACGGATGCAGATCTAGCAGGCTACAACGTCTATCGCCACGAACTCGGTGGCGAACCCGTGAAATTGAACTCCGAACCGCTCAAGACTCCTTCCTATCGCGACGACCACGTCTCTGCCGGTAAGCGTTACCTTTACTCCGTGACCTCCATCGACTTTCGAGGAAACGAGAGCGCCCGGTCGGAAGAGGCCAGCGAAACCGTCCCGTGACGGACCGAAATAGAGATCCTGTAGGACTTTGTTCGCGCCAGTGCGCCAGATGTGCTTAGATAGAAAGCGATGAAATACTGCCGATTTCAACTGGATGGACAAGCTCATTATGGCCTGGTGGAACCGGTCGCCGGGCACGACGCGATTGTGCGTATCCTCCTGACCGCGCCCCAGGACGCCGACGGCGACATGGAAAGCCTGCGCACTCGCAGAATTGATCCGCTTCCTCTGGAGCAGGCTGTGCTGCTGCCTCCAGTCGCGCCCTCGAAGATCGTTTGCATTGGACGCAACTATCGCGAGCACGCCGCGGAACTGGGACACGAAGTTCCCAAAGAGCCTCTGCTATTCCTGAAAGCCACTTCGGCGCTGCTTTCGCCCGCTGGAGTGGTGCGGCGGCCGAAGATTTCCGAGCGCGTCGATCATGAAGGCGAACTCGGCGTTGTCATCGGCAAGACCTGCTATCAACCTGCCGCCGACGCCGATATTCGGCAGTACATTCTTGGCTACACCTGCGTCAACGACGTTACGGCGCGCGATCTGCAAGTCTCCGATGGTCAATGGTCGCGAGCGAAGGGCTTCGACACCTTCTGCCCCGTGGGCCCAATGGTGACAACCGACCTCGATCCGTGGATGGGAGTTGGGGTTGAAACTCGCGTGAACGGCGAGGTGCGTCAGCAGGGCAATACGCGTGATTTCATTTTTCCGCTGGACGTCCTCATCCGCCACATCGCGCAGGCCATGACCCTGTTTCCCGGAGACCTGATTCACGCCTTCGGGAGTGGGTCCGTTGAAAGCGGGCGACAATGTCGAAGTAACTGTGGAAGGCGTTGGAACCTTGAGCAACCCCGTAGCCGACGAGTAGTTTCAGCGCGCTACTGCAGGCGGAATCGCTCGCGGATCAGTCTTTGCAGCCGCGGCTTGTACAGCAGATCGTAGGCGAGTTCTTTGTCGGGGAACATGGCCAGCGCCGCCCGTTTGGCTCCCGCCGCAAGCTCCGAAGCCTCCTCCACCGTCAGGCTGGGATCCTGGCCGATGACGGACATCACCATGCTCATCATGACCTGCAGGCGGCGGATCTTCTTCGACTCCTCCTCGCGTTCGCGAATCGCCTCCTGCTGAGGGAATGTCGTCTCTTTCGGAGCTCGCTGCGGTAAGTTCATGGTTTCCCCTTTGTTCGTCCCACAGTAATACGCTTCCCCATTGGATGACGCGCTGCGGTCATGCGTTGCGCCACCGGTTACGGCCATTCTGCCTCAGGTTTCCTGGAAAGCAACTCCCCGAAGGTGCTGCTTGTGGTTACGGGCGCGAAGTCAGATAGGCCGTCCGCAACCATCTTTGCGGGATTGGCATCAAGGCGGAACGCGCTTCACCAGGCGCCGTCCACTTTGAGTTGAGAGTAAAATCGCCTGTACGCTGCGGATTCAGCCATGTACGGCGAGAATCCAGAATGGAGACTTCATGCCAGAACCGCGTGACTCTGCCGGTGGCCGGCCCCGTCCTGATCCCGACGAAAAACTCGTGAAAGTGTTCGACTCTGAAGATGAATCGGAAGCGCTGGTGGTCAAAGGTTTGCTCGACTCGGCAGGTATCGACAGCGATCTCACCGCAGCCTCGATGGTGCAGGACACCTTTCCCGGGCTGGGCGGCATGATCATTCTGGTGCGCGAAGAAGACGCGGAATCGGCGCGCAATGTCATCGCGGAGGGCACGTCATTGCCCGATGACGATACCGCGGAGTTTCAGATTACTGAAGAGCCGGAACAGAAACCGTGACCGACTGTCCGTCGAGGTAAAAGGTGGTGGCCCCATCCAGATCGGTGCGGTAGACACGAGCGCCGGCTGCGCCCAGTCTCGACAGAGTTTCCGTTCGCGGCAGGCCGAAAGAGTTTCCTGCTCCCACCGAGATCACGGCAAACCCGGGGCGCACTGAGCTCACCAATTCCGCGGTGGTCGCATTCGTGCTTCCGTGGTGGCCAACCTTCAGAAGCGTTGCCGTAGGCGGATGCCGGGCAGCGACATACCTTTCCACAATTTTCTCGGCATCGCCCTCCAGCAGCAGCGACGTTTTGCCATAGCTCGCGCGCAGAACCATGGAATCATTGTTGCGTGCCTTATCGGCGACCACTGCGTCCCGGGCCGGATAAAAAACTTCAGTATGCGCGCCGCCGAAATCGAACTCATCTCCCTCCCAGCGGCGGATCACCCTGATTCCAAGGGATTGTGCGGTTGCGAGCACGTTGTCCAGCATGGCGCTGGGCGGCTCCAGACCCACCCACAATTCCTTTGGCCGGAAGTTTCTCAGCACTGCGGGAATTCCGCCTATGTGATCGGAATGGGCGTGCGTCACCGCGACCGCGTGCAGGCGGGAAATCCCTCGGCTCCACAGGTAGGGAGAGACCACGTCTTCTCCGAAGTCGAACTGCGACACAGTGGCGCCGATCGGCCCCCCGGCATCGATGAGCAAAGTCTTGCCTTCCGGACTAATCAACAAGCTTGAATCTCCTTCGCCGACATCGATGGAAGTCAGTTCCAGCACTCCCGGCCGAAACTGCGGCGAAGGCGCCATGACCGCAAGAACGACGGAAGCGGCCAGAATGGCTGCCAGGCCAATGCAGGCAACAGCGCGGTGGCGGCGAGCTCCCCACATGGCTAGCCCAAGCGCGGCCGCCGCAAGCAGCATTACCATAACGGAAGGGACCGCTACCCGCAGGTCCGCCATCTGCATCGCCCCCAGCCCGCGCACCGTGCCCATGATGCCGTGCAGCGCGAGCATGGTCAGCAGCACCGGGATTTTGGCCAGCCAGACCCAAACCGTTCCCAAGGCAAGCGCGGTAAGAGCCGCGGGCATCAGCAACTGCGTAAGAGGAACGACCAGCAAATTCGCGGGCAATCCGAGCGTGGTCGCGCGATGAAAGTAATACGCCATCGGGAGAGCAAGTCCCATCTGCATGACGGCGGAAAGAAAGACTAGTTCCCATATCGCAAATAACCACGACATGGCCGTGCACACGACTCGACGCGACCAGGATTCGCCGGTGAACGCTGCCACACGCCCGGCGATCATTTGCAGTTCTACGCGGAACTGCGCCACCTTCGGCGGCAATTGAGCCGCATAGCTGATCGAATCCCAGTTCTTCAGCGCTTGCGCGTACCGCAGCGAAGTCCGCTGAAGAATCGGCACTGCGATGGCTCCCACGATCAGCACGCACAAAAACGTCATCTGGAAACTGGGGGTTAAAATTTGCCGTGGATCGTAGATCAGCAGCGCCAGTGCTGCAGTCCCAATGGCATTGACCATCGCGCGCTCACGATAGACAAGTCGAGTCAGCAAATACACAGCACACATGAGCGTCGCGCGCCACACCGGCGCCCCCACTTCGGTGATCAACGCATACCCGATGCACATCCCGATGGTCAGCAATGTGGCCGGAAAATCACTCATTCGCAGCCGCCGCAGCGTCCAGAACACCACGAATGCCAGAATGCTGACGTTCATCCCCGAGACCACCAGCACGTGGTACGTTCCCGAGCGCTGAAAATCAGTGCGCGTATCGCGATCGATAAATGCATCCTCGCCCACGATCATGGCGTCGATGAGCGCCGCTTCCCGCGCCGGCCAGAGTTCATGAACTTTGGCGATCACCTTGCGATGCAGCCGACTCCGCCACGCTTCGATGCGGCTGCCGGCAAGGCCTGGAAGAAGCTCCACCTCTTCCAGGTTGGCCCAACCCAGCGCGGCAATACCGCGCTCCGCCAAGTAGCCTTGGTAGTCGAAAGCCCCGGGATTGCGGAAATTTCTTGGTCGCCGCAGCCGCGCAACGCAACGGATTCGTTCCCCATATTGAAAGACGCGAATGAAGGAATTGGAGGCCGTGGCGTTCTGCTCCGGAGATGTGTCGCGCGAACGAGGAGTGTAAATTACCAGCCGGATAAGCGAATGAACCGGCACCACCTGCCGGGATTCCGCGCGAATCTCTTCGGTTTCGATGTCGACAGTCTGGCGAAAGCTATCCGCCCCATCCTGCCGCAGTCGCCCATCCTTGACCACGTGCGCAACAATCTGCACCGGCTGCCGGTCCGCATAAGGCTGAATGCTAGTATCCAGTCGAGGTCCAGCCGACCGCACCTGCACGTGAAATGCGCCTGCCAGAAAAATTGCCCCGAGCGCCAGCGCCCATCCCAGCCCTGCTCGACGCCGTACGAAATACCCAGCAGAAGCGATGAATGCACCGCCCGCGACGATCCACCACGCCGTGGGCCGCCATTCATGAATTCCCAGCAGAATTCCGCAGGCATAAGCGACGCAGGCCCATACCATGGGCTGCCGCGGCGCCTTCAACAACCACCTATCAGGATCAGCCGGAGTCGATTGCGGAATCATGACCTGCTACAGACAACCGCGAAAGAAAGGAAGCGCAAAACGCAATGTCGGCACCGTACTAGCGCACCAGGTGGACCACAGTCTCCAGGTGATACGTTTGCGGAAACAAGTCGACCAAATGTACCTGTGCCATGCGGTACCCCGCGCCCAGGAATACGACGAGGTCGCGCGCCAGCGTTGCCGGATCACACGAAACGTAAACAACGCGTGGCGCGCCCAAGTTCGCCAGCTTCCGCGCCACGCGTTCTCCCAGGCCACTTCGAGGCGGGTCGACCACCGCTAGGTCGGGCGTATGAATGCTTTGGGGGAGGAATTCGCCCTTCCC
>QHVR01000181.1 GCA_003223595.1 Acidobacteriota bacterium | reverse complement strand
GCAATTCAAGACGGGGTCAGGAATCATCGGCCAGCCCGTCAGCTACAAAGGTCCCGATGGCAAGCAATACGTCGCGATTTTGTCAGGCGTAGGTGGATGGGCCGGAGCCATTGTCTCCGGAGGCTTGGACGCCAGGGATGAATCCGCAGCTCTTGGATTCGCCGGAGCCATGAAAGATCTGCCCAAGTACACCACCAAGGGAGGGATGCTGTATGTTTTCACCCTTCCTTAAGCCTGCTGCACTCACGATCTTCTTGCTGTTGATTGCCGGGGCGGCGTCCGGTCAGAGTCGTCAACTTCGCGTCTGCGCTGATCCCGACAACATGCCGTTCTCCAATATCCAGCAGCGGGGATTCGAGAACCGTATCGCAGAGCTGGTTGCGGCTGAGTTAGGCGCACACCTCACGTATGTCTGGCAAAGGATGGGCCGCGGCTTCGTTCGCGAATATCTGGATAAATCGCAATGCGATTTGGTGATCGGAATTCCAACCAACTTCCGCCCGCTGCTCACGACGAGGGCTTATTACCGGTCGACTTATGTCTTTGTAGTTCCGAAACAGGAGAAACTGAAATCGATTTCGTTCGATTCACCCGAACTGCATGGACTGAAGATCGCTATCCAGGTTCTAGATGAGAACTACACTCCGCCAGGCACCGCTCTCTCGCGCCGTGGACTGCAAAGTGAGATCGTGGGATTCGATACTACCGGGAAAAGCGCAGAGTCCATCATTCGCGCCGTCGCGCAACACCAAGTAGATATGGCAGTGGTCTGGGGCCCCCTCGCTGGCTACTTTGCCAAGCGCTACGACGGCGAATTGAAACTACTTCCTGTTGAACCAGAAGTCGACCCTCCGGCATTGCCATTTACGTTTTCGATCTCGATGGGCGTTCGCAAAGGAAATATCGCGCTTCGCAACGAGTTGGAGCATGTACTAACCGAACGGCAGCAGGACATCCAGAAAGTTCTCTCAGAATATGCGGTTCCAGAGCTACCCCTAGGTACGCAGGAGGGCGGCAGCAGAGCCGAGTAATGCGCAGCAATCTCCAACTCGGAGTTACACTCGCCGCGTTCGCCGTGGTTGCGGTGCTGATGTCGTGCTCGAGGGAAACCAGGATCTTTTCAACACTGTACAGGTTAGCGGGTTGAATCCGGGCGCGAACTCAATCCCCACACCGCCACCGGGGAACATGTACCAGGAAAGCGCGTACGCAGTTTCTGAGGGCCAGAAGCTTTACGAACAGTACAACTGCGTGGGTTGTCACGCCCACGGTGGCGGCGGTATTGGCCCGCCGCTCATGGACAACAATTGGATCTACGGCAGCGAAGCCGGTAACGTTTTCACGACGATTATGCAAGGCAGGCCGAACGGGATGCCCTCGTTCCGAAATCGCGTTCCCGAATATCAAGCCTGGGAAATTGCGGCTTACGTCCGCTCCATGGCAGGACTGCTTCCGAAAGGCGTTTCGCCCAACCGCCCCGATCACATGAGGGTCAAGCCGGCAGAATCTTCCACGCCCCCGCAAACACCCACCGGAATCACCGGCTCCCCGGAGCAGCACCAATGATTGCAGCTCTGTACGTGCTGGCGCAGGCCATGCCGCTTGATCCGGGCCGGCACAGTATCTTGCATCCCGGCGCGCCGCAGGGCAGCCACATCGAGTGGCTTTATTGGGTCATTTTCTGGATCGTGTTCGCGGTTTACGTCTTGATGATTCTGGGATTCACCCGAGCCGGCGCGAAATCGAGAACCGACGCTATCTATCCGTTGCCCGTATTCGAAGATAAAGAAGGAGACGAGCGTGCGAAGTGGGCGGTGGGAACGGCGGTCGCGGTCACGGTCGTGACCTTGTTCGTCGTACTGGTTCTGAGTGTGGTCACCGGCAAGAAGGCCGCCGGACTGACTTCAAAGAATCCCGTCACCATCCAGATCATCGGTCATCAATGGTGGTGGGAGGTCGTTTACCCGAACCCGCAAGCGGATCAGACCGTCACCACGGCGAATGAAATACACGTTCCGGTGAACACTCCCGTGGTTATCCTCACGAATTCCGCCGATGTGATCCACAGTTTCTGGGCACCGAGCATTACCGGGAAGCGCGACCTTCTACCGGGGTACTCTTCCGCGTTCTGGTTCAAAATCGAGCAGCCGGGAACGTATCGAGGACAATGCGCGGAATTCTGCGGGCTGCAGCATGCGCATATGGGCTTTTCGGTGATCGCGCAGTCGGTGGAGGACTTTCAGGCGTGGCAACAGCAGCAACTCAAACCGGCCGTCGAACCGAGCAATGACGAAACCAGCCGCGGACGCGCGGTCTTCCTGACGCATGCCTGCCTGATGTGTCACACCATTCGCGGCACGGACGCAGGCTCACGCTTCGGCCCGGATCTCACTCACATCGCCAGCCGCAACATGATCGCCGCTGAGACTCTGCCCAACACTCGCGGCGCAGTGGCGGGGTGGATTCTCGATCCGCAGCGTATAAAGCCAGGCACTGAGATGTCGCCCAACTCGCTTGCTCCCGACGATCTGCAGGCACTGCTGGCATATCTGCAAACTTTGCAATGAGGAACCGTGGCCACTACAGAACCTGTAATCGCGAAGGAAAAAGACACTCACGACAGTGACCTTGCGTCCCGCCTCGCCAGGACGTGGCACCAGCCGCGGGGTGTTTGGGGATGGCTCAGCAACACCCATCACACCGCGGTGGGCATACGGTTCATGGTCACCGCCTTCATCTTCTTAGCGCTGGGCGGCGTGCTGGCGGCGATCATGCGGCTGCAATTGATGAAGCCGGAGAACTCGCTGCTCGGCCCGGATTTATACAACCAGATTTTCACCATGCACGGCAGCACGATGATTTTCCTGTTTGCGGTACCCATGATGTTTCAGGGATTCGGGGTGTACGTGGTTCCGCTGATGTGCGGCGCGCGAAATATCGCCTTCCCGCGCTTGAATCTTTTCAGCTACTACCTCTATGTGGGTGGGGCGCTGGTTCTTTGGGGTGGGTTACTCACCAACACGGGGCCGGATGTCGGGTGGTTCGCCTACGTTCCCCTGGCGGGCCCGCAATACGATCCCGGACACCGTGCGGATATCTGGTCGCAAATGATCACGTTCACGGAAGTCTCTGCGCTCGGAGTCGCGGTCTGCCTAGCGACCACGATTCTGCGTTATCGCGCTCCGGGTATGACACTGAACCGCATGCCCATCCTGCTCTGGGAAAAGCTGACTCTTTCCTTCATGGTCATCTTTGCGATGCCGGCAGTAATGGTAGCGAGCGGGCTTCTTCTGCTGGATCGCCTTGTGGGCACGCACTTCTATAATCCCGCGGAAGGCGGCGACGTTCTTCTTTACCAGCATTTGTTCTGGTTCTTCGGTCATCCCGAGGTCTACATCATCTTCCTGCCCGGGGCGGCAATCGTATCGACGCTGGTCTCCTGCTTCTCTCGCCGCCGCATTTTCGGTCATACGCCAATCGTTGTCTCCGTAGTGGCAACGGGGTTCATTGGATTCGGAGTGTGGGTGCATCACATGTTTGCCACCGGGTTGCCGCAGCTGAGTGAAAGCTTTTTCACGGCCGCAAGTCTGATGATCGTAATTCCCACCGGAGTTCAGTTCTTCTGCTGGTTGGCGACGATCTGGCATGGCCGCGTGCAAATGCGCTTACCGATGCTATGGGCGTTCGGGTTCTTCTTTGTTTTCCTGATCGGCGGGCTCTCGGGAGTCATGCTGGCCTCCGTGCCAGTAGACACCCAGGTGCACGATACCTACTTCATCGTTGCCCATTTTCACTACGTCCTCATTGGTGGAGCTCTTTTCCCCATGTTTGCGGGCCTCTACTTCTGGTTCCCAAAAATGACGGGACGAATGCCCGATGAGACGCTCGGAAAATGGCATTTCTGGCTGTTCTTCATCGGCTTTAACCTGACGTTCTTCACCATGCATTTCCTGGGACTGCATGGAATGACACGCCGCGTTTACACGTATCTTCCCGACATGCACTGGCAGTACCTGAACACGATAGCCACCACTGGGGTCGCGTTCATGACGGCGGGAATCCTCGTTTTTCTCGCCAATATCTTTCGCAGCAAGCGTCTGGGTGAGCGAGCGGGGAACAATCCGTGGGGAGACAGCGGGCTGGAATGGGGCACCTCATCGCCGCCGCCGTCCTACAACTTTCTGCTTCCGCCCACCGTGAATGGACGGGATGCTCTTTGGGACGCGGCGCCTGACCAGGCCGTTGTAGTCGGGTTGCGCGATGACATTCGCGAGATCCTGGTCACGCACAGCCTGGACAGTAATCCGCAGCACAAGGACGAGGATCCGGGTCCGAGCATCTGGCCTTTCCTTGCGTCTGTGGCTGTGTCTGTCACGTTTGTCGGATCCATTTTCACCCCCTGGGCGGTCCCGTATGGAGCGCCCCTGGTGATCATCACTTTAATTGGCTGGCTTTGGCCGCACGGACACTCTCCCGCTCCGCTTCCGCAGAGGGCAACATGGAGTCGTTGAGGGAGCCAATTCGTCCCATGACGCTCGACGTTTCGGACTTGCCGAGCGTCGCGTTCGGCCGTTCCAATACGACCTGGCTCGCGAATGTTTTCTACATGACCATCGAGGGCACGATGTTTGCCCTCATGTTCGCAAGCTACTTTTATTTGCGCACCCGTGTGCAGGAATGGCCGCCGGGACATTTTGCGCCTGCCCTCCGCTACGGAGTCGCCAACGCAATTGTCTTTGTGCTGAGCGTTATCCCGGCCCGCTGGGTACAAAAAGTTGCGCCATCCGGAGACCGGCGCGCAATCAGAAACGGACTGGCTTTGCTCGCGGCGTTCGCGGTGGTAGCCACGATCGTTCGAGTCTTTGAGTTCACGACGCTGAACTGCCGCTGGTCCGATGATGCGTACTCCTCGACTTTGTGGGTTCTGATCGGAATGCATGCGGGACATCTGGTCACGGAACTTATCGAGACGCTGGTAATCCTGGCAGTCGCGTTCACTCCGAAGATGGAAGGTACACGTCTTGCCGACGCTGCCATCAACTCCGATTACTGGTACTTCGTAGTAGTCACTGGTTTGCTGAACTTCGTATTCATCTACGTATTACCCCGAGTTGT
>QHVR01000180.1 GCA_003223595.1 Acidobacteriota bacterium | reverse complement strand
GTTACTTCCACCGTGCATCTTGCGAAGTATGTGGTAAGAGACATGCTGTCTCGGGGATCGGGGCGCATTCTGTTTACTTCATCGATTGCCGGGACGATGCCGACTCCGCTCGAAGCCGTGTACGGAGCGTCCAAGGCCTTTGTCCTTTCATTTTCCCAATCGCTGCATCACGAACTGAAGGACACCGGAGTGACGGTCACCGCGCTTCAGCCGGGACCCACAGACACCAACTTCTTCCACCGCGCGGGCATGGACGACACCAAGGTCGGGTCCGAAGGCAAGTACACGAACGATCCCGCTGAGGTAGCGCAGCAAGGCTACGATGCATTGATGGCCGGCGAGGACCATGTGTTCGCGTCTTCGATGAAGACTAAGGTGCAAGGCGAACTCGGCAAGTTCATGCCCGAGTCGGTGAAAGCCAAAATGCACGAGAAGCAGGCAGAGCCGAAATCGAAACAGGGTTGATGCGGAGCTCCTGGCGTCTTTGTGCCCCGTGTGGCGGTTTCAACCACAGGGGGCACAGAGGAGCACAGAGAACTTTGGCGTAGGTCCCGCAGTACGCTGACTGCATGCAAGTCGCAAAGGCTTTCCTTCAACAGTTAATACCAGGCCACCAAAATTGATATTGATAAGCGCGACAGTGAAGAGGGATTAGAGGTATCATGTCGCAATCGTTTCGCTGGGGCGCGGTACTCAGGGTGCCGCGGGTTTTTTTTTAAGGGGTAATGCCTGCGCAACAAGCCAGCAGGCTGGGAAGCGTACCGGCAGCATTCATCTACCGTTTCGAACCCGATGTGTTCGGCAGGCGTATCGCGCTAGAGTCGTGCGCTGAAGCCATGATGGTTTGAGGCAAGCTCAGTGAATTTGGAGCGGGTTTCCAGATCAGATGGCGGTCGGCGAAACCTTCTACTTCCTGATCTTCGAGTCCAGATCGTCCGGGCCCAAACTCTCTTCGGCAAGGAGCGCACATGGGACAGCTTGTTACAATCACCAATCCCGGCAACTTCAATCCTCCACCGGTAAAGCACTACGAAGCTTATCGTCCCAAACCCTTCACCCGCGCAGAACGGGAGACCACAACCCTGCTTTTTGGCGGGCTGACGTGGAAACATGAGCGCATCATGCAGGGCGCCATGCACAACCTCAAATACAACGCAGAACCTTTGCCGAATATTGCCCGGGAGGATCTGGATGCGGGCAAAGAGTTAATCGATGTGGGCGCCTGCTGTCCCACAATCTTCACGACCGGAAATCTGGTGAGCTTCCTCAAGAAAGAAGTCGCGCTTCATGGAAAAGAACAGACCAGCAAGAAGTATGTGTACCTGACCGCGGGTTCCTGCGGCCCTTGCCGGTTCGGGCAATATCACGAGTCCTATGCGATGGCTCTCGACGGGCTTGGTCTGAAGGACTTTCGCATGTTCCTGCTGGCGCAGGACAAACTGGATCAGGGCGAAACCGGCGGAGGCGGGCTGGAAATCACCATGCCGCTCACTTTGGGATTGATCTGGGCGATCCTCTGTGGGGATGTGATCACTGATTTGGAGTACGCAACCAGGCCCTACGAAGTGAATCCGGGACAGACCGATTCGGTGCTGAAGGATTGCGTCGAGTACATGTACGGCGTGTTTCGGGATCGTCCTGAGCAAGGCGGAAAGCTGAGCACGCTGACCTTCCACCTGGCCAGCAGCTACTTCACGAAAGCCTTGCAGGAAGTACGGCGCAAGTGGGAGGCCATCGAAGTGGATCGGAGCCGCGTGAAGACCCGAGTGAAGATTACCGGCGAGTTCTGGTTGCAGACGCACGAAGGCGAGGGGAACTACAACATTAAGAAGTGGCTTGAGCAGGAGGACTCCGAGGTCGTGCCTCCGCCAGTCGCGGTCTGGCTGCACTATCTGATGCACCCGGTGATGCGCAAACTCGAGCGCCGCCATTCCCCGAGTAAGCATCCCAAACGCGATGACTTGATGCTCAAAGGGCTGGAACGTATTTTCGTTGGCACCTACAACCGGTTCCGCAAGGCGCTGTCGAATATTCCAAGCGAACTCCCGGATCAGGTGGAGCTGAAGAATCTAGCCGAGCCGTTCTATCACTTCGAACTGCGTGGTGGTGAAGGCCACATGCTGATCGGAAAGGCGCTGTATGCGTATCACCATAAGAAGGCTCACATGGTCTGCGAGCTTTCACCGTATTCCTGCATGCCGAACACGATGTCGATTGGCTCGATGGCCAACGTGATCGGCAAATATCCCGACCTCCTTTATGCACCCATTGAAGTCAAGGGCGACGCCGAAGTGCACGCTTTATCGCGCTGCCAGATGATTCTGACCGAGGCGAAGAAGCGGGCGCAAACCGAATTCGAAGAGGTCTTGCGGAAAACGGGACTCACCGTTGAGGCCATTCACGAATATGAGAAGCGCCATCCTGAACTGCGGCGCGCTACCTACAAAGTGCCGCACAAGGGATACTCCGGATTGTCCGCAAATTACGTACTGCACCTCGCGCAGGATCGCGGCTTAGCGCGAGCCTGACGAACCGAACAGAACCAAGCGTGAGTGAGGGTGCGTTCATGGCAAACGGACTAGTACAGATTGGCGGAATCGAAGGGCAAGCGGCAGCTGTGCTGGCTGCCGCACCTTCTCCGCAGGTATTTGAAGGCGAGAGCTTGCTGTGCGGACTAGACGTGGGCAGCACCACCTGCAAGTACGTGCTGGCGACCCCTCGTGGCAACGTATTGGCGCAGGCGTACGAGCGCCATAACACTCGCCAGGCAGAAAAAATCCTGCAGTTCCTCACTATGCTGGAGGCGAAGCACGGTTTTGCGCCGGGACGCGATCGCGTTTTCTTTACTGGCTCCGGCGCCGGGATTATTGCTCCGCTGGTAGGCGGCAAGGTAGTGCAGGAGGTCGTTGCCGTAGCGGCGGCGGTGGACAAACTTCATCCGAACGTCCGTTTCGTCAGCGAAATTGGCGGCGAGGATATGAAGACGATCTTCTTCCAGGGAGAAGGCGCAACTCGCAGCAAGCAGGTCTTGATGCAGAGCGCCTGCTCCGGCGGCACCGGCACCTTCATCGAGAAGACCGCGCGCAAGCTGGAGATTGCTCCTGAAATGCTGGCCCGAATGGGTTACTCCGGATATCCGCTGCACAAGATCAGCAGCAAGTGCGGCATCTTCGCCGAGGCCGATGCCAACACCCTTTTGAAGGCCGGGGTTCCCGTAGAAGAGATCATCGCCTCGTTGTTTGAGGCGGTCGTGTACCAGAATCTGGCGACGCTGACGCGGGGCAACACGCCTTTGCCTGAGATCCTCCTGCTGGGCGGCCCTAATTTGTTCTTCAAAGGCCTGCAGGAGGCCTGGCGGCATCATTTGGGAAAGGTGTGGAAGGAGCGCAAGGTTGCGGTGGCGGATGATCGCGATGTTTCTAGCCTCATCCGCGTGCCCGACAATGCGTTGTATTACGCCGCGCTGGGATGTGTGGAAGTCGGTTTGCGGGAAAACGCAGCCGCAGGTCTCTACACCGGTCACGAACGGCTCAAGTACTGGATCGAAGAGGGACAGTACGAAGAGAAAAAGAAAATAGGCCGCGGCGGACTCTGCAAAGATGATGCCGATCTTTCCAGCTTTAAAGAGAAATACGAAAAGTCGAAAGCGGCGCCAGTGAGCCCGCAAGCGGCAGCGGGCACCGCAAGCCTGGGGCCCATCGTTCTGGGCTGCGATTTCGGCTCCACCACCGCGAAGGCTGTATGCATGTCCCCGGACAAAGAACTCCTCTTTTCCTGTTACGCACTGAGCAAGGGCAATCCCATTGAAGACGCCAAGTCACTGTTCCGGCAGATTCGAAGCGTGGTCAGCGACAAGGACATCATGGCTCTTGCCCTGACCGGATACGGCAAGGATCTGCTGAAAGGCATTTTGGGAGCGGACTGCCCGGTGGTGGAGACCATTGCTCACGCCTCCGCCGGACTTCACTTCTTTCCCGACGCGGATTGCATCTGCGATGTCGGCGGCGTGGATGTGAAGATCATGCTCCTAAATAACGGAGCGGTGACCGACTTCCGGCTCAACTCGCAGTGCTCCTCTGGCAATGGCGCATTTTTGCAGGGAGTCGCCGAGCGCTTCAATATACCGATGGGCGACATGGCGGACGGCGCGTTCCAGGCCAAGGCAATGCCGCAATTGTCGATGGGCTGCGGTGTGTTCCTGCAAAGCGATATCGTCAACCAGCAACGCAAGGGATGGCAGGCGGAAGAAATCCTCGCCGGGCTCTGTGCCATTCTCCCGCTCAATGTCTGGATCTACGCGGGCGGCATGAACAACCTGCAGCAAGTCGGCAGGAAATATATCTTGCAGGGCGGCACCCATCGCAATCTCGCCGTGGTGAAGACCCAGGTGGATTTCATTCTGAACAAGGTTCCGGATGCGGAAGTGGTCGTGCATCCTTATTCCGGCGAGGCTGGGGCCATCGGCGCGGGGCTGGTCGCGCTCGACTGGTGGAACAATGGCGGGCGGACAATGTTCCGGGGCTTCGACGCGATTGAAAGACTGACCTACAAAACGGCGACGTCGCCTGATACCGTCTGCCACTGGTGCCCGGTGAACTGCCAACGCAGCTTCATTGACGTGGCATTGCTCGAGGGCAAGGGACGGGCATGGAGCAAGGTTCCACTGGCGTCGGGCTG
>QHVR01000179.1 GCA_003223595.1 Acidobacteriota bacterium | reverse complement strand
GCAAGCCTCCGCTCGAAAAAATCCTTGCGGTAAATAAAATTGCGCTCGACCTCGGCATTACGCCCGGCATGACAAAAGCTCAGGCGGAACTTTGCTCTGAACTCGTGCTGCGCCCGCGTTCTCCGCTGCAGGAATCCTCCACGCACGCGGCCCTGCTCGATTGCGCCCAGTCTTTTTCTCCATGTGTCGAGGACACAGCCTGCGACACCGTTCTGCTGGATCTCTCCGGCATGGAATCTTTATTGGGATCGTTGGCGAAAATCTCTCATGCGATTTCTGCTCGTGCTGCCGCGCTGGGCCTGGCTGCGCATGTATCGTCTGCGTTCAATCCCGAATCCGCTTTGCTCGCGGCTCGCGGCTTTCCCGGGATCACCATCATTCCGGCGGGGAAAGAAGCGCAACAACTGGGACCATTGCCGATCGCAGTTTTATTCAACAACCGCTCCGAAACTGAAAACCAGAAATCCACGCACAGCCTGCTCGAAACACTTGAGCGCTGGGGGATTCGCAATCTGCGCGCTCTGGCCGCGCTGCCTGAAATCGCGCTCAGCGAGCGTCTGGGGCAGGAAGATCTGCGTCTTCAACAACTGGCGCGTGGCGCGGCGCACCGCACACTGGTTCCGGTAGAAACCCCGCTGGTCTTTGAAGAAGCCATCGAGCTTGAACATCCTATCGTCCTGCTCGAACCGCTCGCTTTTCTGCTCAATCGCCTGCTTGAGCAACTCTGTGCACGCCTTGGATCACGCGCCTTGGCTACACAAGAACTCCGCCTCACACTGGAGCTATCAAACCTCACCGGCATGGAAGACGAATTCGAAAACATTGGCCTTCCCAGTGAGAGCGATGGGGGCCAAGACATTCGGCGGCGGAGCGAAAATCCCCTGCTTTCGCATCGCCAAAATAAATTTATTAGGACGCTGAATCTCCCTCTGCCCATGCTCGACACCAAAGTGTTTTTGAAATTGCTGCAACTTGATCTGAACGCGCATCCACCGGGCGCACCAATTGTGAAAATCCATCTTTCCGCTGAACCAGCGCGTCCGCGTTCGGGGCAAGGAGGCTTGTTTCTGCCTCCCTCGCCGGAACCGGAAAAACTGGAACTCACGCTTGCCCGCATCGCCGGCATTGTGGGAGAGCAAAGAGTGGGCGCGTTGGAGTTGCTTGACACCCATCATCCCGAAGGATTCCGCATGCGCCGCTTCGTGGCTGAAGTCGCGCGAAAAACTCCGCAGAAGCAGAGCCCAGATTCAGCACAGGCCAGTTCTGCAATCACCGCGATGCGCCGCTTCCGCCCGCCCGTGCGCGCGAATGTGACACTCGAGAATGGACAACCCAGCCGAGTGGTCTGTCCAAAGAAAAGAGAAATTCAGGGCGAAGTGCTCTGGAAGGCCGGCCCCTGGCGCTTCTCCGGCGACTGGTGGGATCGCGAAGCCTGGTCCCGCGATGAATGGGATCTCGCGCTAAAAAACGGCGAAGCCGTCTCGTTCTACCGCCTTGTGCATGACCTGCTCGGCGGGGAATGGTTTCTTGAAGGAAGCTATGACTGACGTTTGCCACGGATTTGCACGGATTACCACGAATATAAATCAAAGGTTTATCTGTAAAAATCCGTGGAGATCAGTGGCCCTTTGATGTACATCGAACTTCACGCCCGTTCCGCTTTCAGCTTTCTCGAAGGCGCTTCCCTGCCCGAGGAACTGGTAGGCGTGTGCCAGCACTTCCAGATGCCGGCAATGGCACTGCTGGATAGCGACGGAGTCTACGGCGCGCCCCGGTTCCATTTGGCGGCCAAAAAAATCGGCATCAAGGCGCACATCGGTGCAGAAGTCACCGCAACGTTAAATTCACCACAGAGTCATGGTGAATTCCGCCTTCCTTTGCTGGTCGCAAGTCGCACTGGGTACCAGAACCTCTGCCGTCTGATCACAAAAATGAAACTGCGCGCGAAGAAAGGCGAAGGTGCCGTCACCGCACAAGAACTCGAAGAACACGCCGAAGGATTAATCTGCCTGACCGGCGGCGACGAAGGCCCGCTCGCCGCGGCCATTGCACAGGGCGGTGCTGAACAAGCCTGCCACGAACTTGACCGACTCACCGGCATCTTCGGACCCAAAAACGTCTACGTCGAACTGCAACGCCACTTTCATCGCGAAGAAGAATCCCGCAACCGCGTGGCAATGGATTTGGCACGTTCGTTCCATCTCCCGCTGCTCGCGACCAATGGCGTGAGCTATGCCATTCCCAAAGCTCGTGAACTCGCGGACACCTTCACCGCCATCCGCAATCACAAAACGCTCTCCACTACCGGACGACTGCTCGCCCGCAACGCCGAGCGCCACCTGAAATCTCCCCAGGAGATGCAGCAACTCTTCGCCGATCTGCCTCAAGCGATTAGCAACACGGTCGAGCTTTCGCATCGCCTTGAGTTCACGCTCAACGATCTCGGCTATGAATTCCCGCGCTATCCCGTCCCCGAAGGCGAAACCATGAATTCTTTCCTGCGCGATCGAGCCTGGGACGGATTCCGAAACCGCTACGGCCGCACTTCACCCGACATGCAGGCCAAAGCCCGCCGCCAGATCGAAAAAGAACTGGCGCTGATCGAGAAACTCAAGCTCGCCGGATATTTCCTGATCGTCTGGGACCTGGTCCGCTACTGCCGCCAGGAAAACATCCTGGTTCAGGGACGCGGCTCCGCCGCCAACAGCGCCGTCTGCTACTCGCTGGGCATCACCGCCGTTGATGCCGTCGGCATGGAACTTCTCTTTGAGCGCTTCCTCTCGGAGGAACGCGGCGAGTGGCCCGACATCGATCTCGATCTCCCTAGCGGCGACGAGCGCGAAAAAGTCATTCAGTACGTCTACAAAAGATACGGCGAACGTGGCGCCGCCATGACCGCCAACGTCATCACGTATCGCAATCGCATGGCCGCCCGCGAAATGGGCAAAGCCCTGGGATTTGATCCCGAAACGCTCGCCAAAATTGCCGCTGCCGTCGCTACCTGGGAATTCCGCGACGAGAACGATGCCCTCGACCGCCGCTTCCGCGATGCCGGACTCGATCTCTCGCATCCACGCCTACGCAAATATTACGAACTCTGCCTCGCCGTGCAGGACCTGCCGCGCCATCTCGGCCAGCACTCTGGCGGCATGGTCATCTGCCAGGGACAACTTGATTCCGTTGTTCCTCTCGAGCCTGCTTCCATGCCCGGCCGCGTCGTCGTGCAATGGGACAAAGAAGATTGCGCCGACATGGGCATCATCAAAGTCGATCTGCTTGGGCTAGGCATGATGGCCGTGCTCAAAGAATCCATCGAACTCATTCGCGATCACTACGACGAAGAAGTCGACCTCGCGCATCTTCCACCTGACGATCGGCAAGTCTATTCCACGCTACAGCAAGCCGACACCGTGGGAATGTTCCAGGTAGAAAGCCGCGCGCAGATGTCCTGCCTGCCGCGCCTGCGCCCGGTGTGCTTCTACGATGTAGTCGTGCAAGTCGCCATCATTCGTCCCGGGCCGATTGTTGGGCAGATGGTGAATCCATTTTTACAGCGCCGCCAGGGAAAAGAAGAAGTCACGTATGCGCATCCCTCGCTCGAACCTGTGCTCAAGCGCACCCTCGGCGTTCCGCTCTTTCAGGAACAATTGCTGCGCATCGCGATGATCGCCGCCAATTTCACCGGAGGTGAAGCCGAAGACCTCCGCCGCGCCATGGGATTCAAGCGCTCGCAAGCACGCATGCGCGAGATCGAAGCCAAGCTCCGCGCCGGCATGACCGCCAACGGAATCTCCCCC
>QHVR01000178.1 GCA_003223595.1 Acidobacteriota bacterium | reverse complement strand
CACGCGGAGAGCGGCAATGACATCCCAGTACTGCTCTCCACCTCGAAGGCAGAGCGCGTCGACGGCGGCTATCGCTTCACCGGGCGCAAGCAGTTTGGCAGCCTGACGCCGGTGTGGACGCGTTTCGGCCTGCACGGAATGGACACGAGCGACCCTGAGCATCCGAAGATCGTCCACGCGTTCATGCCGCGCGATAACGGCGGTTACATCATCAAGGAAACCTGGGACGTTCTCGGCATGCGCGCCACGCGCAGCGATGACACTGTTCTGGAAAACGCATTCATTCCCGACCGATATGTCGCGAGGGTGGTGCCGGCCGGGGGCGCAGGAGTTGACGCATTTGTACTCTCGGTATTCGCCTGGGCGCTGATGGGCTTCGCCAATGTGTACTACGGCCTGGCCCGGCGAGCCTTGGACAAGAGCATTGCTTCTGCCAAGAGCAAGGGTTCGCTCGCGCTCACGCGCACCATGGCTTACCATCCCGAGGTGCAACACGCCGTTGCGCAGATGGTGATCGATCTTGAGTCAGTCGGTCCACATATCGATCGCATCGCCGAGGACTGGTCGAACGGCGTGGATTATGGCGCCGAATGGCCGATGAAGATTTTCGCGGCAAAGTACAGGGCGGTCGAGGCGTCCTGGCGGGTGGTCGATACCGGGCTCGACATTGTGGGCGGCCATGGAATTTTCCGCTCGGCGGGATACGAACGCCTGCTGCGCGATGCCCGCCTGGGAAGGATCCATCCGGCTAATTCGTTTCTCACGCACGAGGTGGTGGGAAAAACTGCGCTCGGCATCGGCCTGGACGAGCAGCCGCGCTGGGGCTGAGTCGGCTACAATTTAGAGATGAAGCGCTCTGGCTCTGCCGACCTTCCGCTGCACGGCGGCAGCGTGCCTCCCTGGTTGGCGCAACGAATGACCCGGCTGGGCACGGCGATCGCCGAAAACGTAATCCACCATTACGGCCGGAGTGCCTTCCTCAGCAAGCTTTCTGATCCCTTCTGGTTCCAAGCCTTCGGAACCGTGATGGGGATGGATTGGCACTCCTCCGGGATCACGACGTCCGTTCTGGGCGCACTGAAGCGCGGACTGAATCCGCGTTCTGATGAATTGGGTCTATTCGTTTGTGGAGGACGGGGACGGCACTCGCGAAAAACTCCGCAAGAACTGTGGCAATACGCGGAGAAGACTGGGCTGAATGGCGATTCGCTGGTGCGCAGCAGCCGCTTGACCGCGCGGGTGGACAACAATGCGATCCAGGACGGATTCCAGCTTTACCTTCACGGTTTCGTGGTTACCACCGACGGTGAATGGATCGTGGTTCAGCAGGGCATGAACGCTGATAGCGCCGTGGCTCGCCGTTATCACTGGCATTCGGCGTCTGTACGCGGCTTCACGAGCGAGCCGCACACTGCCATTGTCGGCGAGCACCAGGGCACGATCCTCAACTTGGTTGATCCACAAGCGAAAGCTGCACAGGCCGCAATACTCGAAACCACGCGAGAGCAGCCGGACAAAAATATCGACACCATCCGCAGGCTCGTCCTGCCGGCTCACCACGAAGTACGAGCCAGCAATGTCGATCTAAAGCGGCTCGGGGCCGTGTTGGCGGTTGCCCACGAGCGGGAATTCTCCGACTTCGCTTCGTTGTTGCTGCTGGAAAAGCTCGGCCCCCGCACGCTGCAGTCGCTCGCTCTGGTGGCCGAGGTCGTCCACGGCGCTCCTGCACGATTCTCGGATCCCGCGCGATTCTCGTTTGCGCATGGCGGCAAGGACGGCCATCCCTTTCCGGTGCCGCTGCAGACTTACGATGAGACGATCAGTTTCATGAGGCGATCCTTGGATTCGGCGAAGGTGGGGCATGCCGAGAAAGTGGATGGCATGCACCGTCTCGACCGCTTTGCGCGCCTGGTCGAGAATATCGGCAGGCCGCAAGCCGACTTCGAAGGCGCGGTTGCTCACGAGCGCGACATCTCTCCTTCCTTAGATGGGCGCATGGTGGGCAGCGCCTCGCGGAAAGCCTCGCCGAAGTCGCCCAGCCAGTTGTCCCTGTTCTAAATCCGGCTACCTAATCGATTTTGTAGGTGATATCCTTCGCGGTACGATTTTGCGCACGCGTAAGCTTGATGCAAGCAAACGGAGAGGAATCTCTTCCGCCCACGAAACTCGACCTGGATATTTATGAGAACTCGATCGCGATCATTTCTGCTGTTGTTAGTGGCTGTCTGCTGTTGCTGTTATCCGCGCCTCTTGCACGCGCAGTGGAGTCCGCTGAATCCCGTGCGCACTGTGCAGCAGCAAGCGGACGGCGCAGTCTTCACCATGGGAACAGGAACCTTGAAGATCCAGGTCTGCTCCGATTCCATTATTCGTGTGCTTTACTCTCCGACCGCATCCTTCCCCAAGCGAACGGATCCTGTGGTGATCAAAGAGAACTGGCCGGCTGCGAAATGGAGGATGCAGTCCACAGACGACACGGTGATCCTTAGCACTTCCCTGCTGAAGCTTACGGTCACGCGGAAAGACGGAGCGATCGCGTACGCGGAAGCCGGTGGTACTCCGCTGGTGCAGGAAGCCTCGCGCCACTTGACGCCGGAAAAAGTGAACGGCGAGGATGCGTATCGCGCCGAGTCCTTCCTCAGCATTTATGGTTCGCATGAAGGCCTGTACGGCCTGGGGCAGCACCAGGCCGGAGTGTGGAATTATCGCGGCGAGTCGGTCGACATCTCCCAGGACAATACCAATATTTCCGTGCCGCTGATGCTTTCCAGCAAAGGCTACGGCATTTTCTGGAACAGTATGGCTCGCAGCCGCTTCAATAATCGTTTCCCAAATTACCTGTACATCAGCTCCGAAGTTGCGGACGTTATCGACTACTACTTTCTTTACGGCCCCGAGTTCGACAAGATCATCGGCAGCTATCGCGAACTGACCGGCGAAGCGCTCATGTTCGGCAAGTGGGCCTACGGATTCTGGCAATGCAAGAATCGCTACAGATCGCAGGAAGAAATTCTGAGCGTGGCCAAAAAGTACCGCGATCTTCACATTCCCGTGGACAACATTGTGCAGGACTGGTTCTGGTGGAACCGCAAGGGAGAGTTCGTCTTCAACAAGAACTATCCCGATCCAAAGAGCATGATCGATCAATTGCACCAGGAAAATTTCCATCTGATGATTTCCATATGGCCCTTCTTCGAGCCCGGATCGGCGAACTACGACTACATGGAGAAGAACGGCTGGTTCGTGGACAAGTTTAAGTATGCGAAGCCGCCTTTCCACACCAGCGGAATGGCGGTGTACGACGCTACCAACCCTGAGGCAAGAAAATACTACTGGGATCAGGTGAACGAGGGTTTGTTCAGCATTGGCGCCGATGCCTGGTGGATGGATACAACCGAACCGGAAACGGAAGGGCAGGAACGCAACATTCTGCTCGATCACAAGCTCGCTGTCGGTAGCGGCAACCGCTACCTCAACGCATATCCTCTGTTCGATACTGAGGCGGTCTATCAAGGACAGCGCAGCGCCTCGGATAAGAAACGCGTCTTCATTCTCTCGCGCTCGGCGTTCGCGGGATCGCAGCGCAATGCTGTCACCGCCTGGTCTGGCGACATTGTGTCGGACTGGCTGAACTTCCGGCGGCAGGTTCCAGCCGGCCTGAATTTCTCCCTCTCGGGTGGTCCTTATTGGACTACTGACATCGGCGGCTTTGTGGTTGGCAGCCCCACGAGCCCCGCATTTCGCGAGTTATTCATTCGCTGGTTTCAGTACGGCAC
>QHVR01000125.1 GCA_003223595.1 Acidobacteriota bacterium | reverse complement strand
AGCGGCGGCATGCGCTTCCTCAAGGGCGCGGGCTTCCTGGTGCGCGGCCTGGCTCAAGTCTCGATGAATCTCACTGATTTTGAGCAGACTCCCATTCATCGCGCATTCGAGATGGTGAAACGCGAAGCAGCGCGCTACGGCGTTATGCCCATTTCTAGCGAGATCGTCGGGTTGATCCCGAAGAAAGCTCTGGAGCAAGCAGCAGAATGGTTTTTGCAGGTAGAGAACTTTGATTCTTCGCTGATTTTGGAAAATCGTCTGGCTGCGGTGATGGGCGGCAAGATGGCGGTGGGTGGTCTGCGTGCCGGGGTCGAGCCGTTCGTCGAGCAATTGGCCGCTCCGACGGCCACACCGGGAGGCGGCAGCGCATCCGCCGCAGCAGGAGCTATGGCGGCCGGACTTGCAGTCATGGTGGCATCCATGTCGCGGGGCAAGAAGGCGTATCAGCAGCACGAAACCCAACTCAGTGCCGCCATCGCCAGCCTGACTCCCTTGCGCGAAGAACTGAAGGCCGCCGTCGATGCCGATGCGGAATCCTACAACTCCGTGATGAAGGCCTATAAGGCAGCCAAAGCCGACGAAAAATCCGGCGAACGGCTGATCGAAGCGGCGTTGAAAGAGGCGACGGCCGTCCCGCTGGGGGTCGCCGAGAAGGCCTACGAAGTTGCGCAGCTGGTGAAACTGCTCGAGCCGATCACTAATCCGAACATGAAATCCGATCTAACGACCGCCTCGGCTTTGGCGCGTGCCGCGATTACGGGGGCTTTGGCAAATGTCGAAATCAATCTGGCCTCGCTAAAAGACGGAGCCTTCGCTGCAGAGGTACGTCAGCGCACCAGCCGACTGCGTTCGTAGAGATTTCGCTAGGCTATGCCTCTACCATCTGAAGGAGGCGCCGGACCCGATTTGGCAATGGGTCTTGGCCTTTTGTTTCCTTCTATCCGCTTGCAAGTAAAATAGAATATAGCGTTCCACTAACGACAAGGCCTGAGCGCGCATCCAACTATGGGTGCCCGCAAACCTGATTATTTCCTGACACGAGGCGTTATGAGACTTCTAAAGATTTGTCTGGCTTCCCTGCTGATGGCAACTATGGCTTACGCCATGCCCCTGAACTCTTCGGCGAGATCGTGTATGCCTGCCGATCTCCTGCAATTGATCTCAGTGGACTACCGCTCTCTGAAAGACTCGCCGACGGCCATGGCGCTGAAGCAGCAACTGATGCCGGATAACATCAAGCAATTTGAAAGCGCGCTGAAGGGCATCGGTATTGATCCCGAGAAAGACGTGGACACGCTCACCTTCGCCTCCTTCCGCTCGGGCAAGCAGGGCGTTAAGGGAGTCGGCGTCGCCGCCGGTCCCTTCAATATGAAGGCCGTGCTGAAGAAGATGAAGCTGCAGAAATATGTCCCTAAGAAATACAACAACTCCTACATCTATCCGATGGACGGCGGCTTCATGATGAGTTTCCTCGACGACAGTACCCTGTTGTTCGGCGACTCGACCGCGATCCGCGCGGCCCTGGACACGCGTGATGGCCAGACGCTCGGCCTCGACACCAACGGCACTATGGCCGATATGATGAGCAGCGTGGATTCTGCCCCGGTCTGGAGCATCCTCGATCAGCAAGGCACGCAGAACATGATGCGCTCCGCCCTGGGTGACGCATCCAAGATCGCCGATTACGAAACCGTGAAAAAGCGCCTGGTCGGCTCGCGCTACACCATGAATTTCAATAGCGGAGTGAATTTCGATTTAACCGTCGTCACTTCGGACTCGATGACCGCCAGCACCATGTCGTCGTTGGTGAAGGCTGGCATTCTCTACAAGAAGATGAGTGCAACTCCACCCGAGAAAGTCGCCATCGACAACACCACAGTCGATGCCGACGGCTCCAACCTGGGAGTCCATTTCAAGGCCAACGACCAACAGTTCCAGTCGCTGATGCGGTGTCGCGCTGAACCGCTGAAGGCGTCGCAAGAAAGGCACTGAGAAACTCTCGGTGCCTTTCTTGTTGGAGTACTCCTCACAATCATCGCTAGCCCAGCTTCATTGTGCCCAGCGCTCTTACTTCTTAGCCCGCTCTTCCCTCTTCTGGCGCGCCCAGCCTTCCTTCACAACCTGTCGGCCGCGACCGACGGCCAGCGAATCCTCCGGCACGTCGTCCGTGATGCATGATGCCGCCCCGACATAGGCTCTCTTCCCGATTCGTACCGGCGCAACCAGCGTGCTGTCGCTGCCAATGAAAACATCGTCTTCTATGACAGTTTTGTGTTTATGCACGCCGTCATAATTGCAGGTAATCGTGCCTGCGCCAATGTTGACTCCAGCCCCGATCTCCGCGTCACCCAAATATGTAAGATGATTCGCCTTCGATCCCTTGCCCAGCTTGATCTTTTTCGTCTCGACGAAATTTCCCACGTGCGCACCCTCGGCGATGTCGCTCTCAGGCCGCAAATGCGAATACGGGCCGATGATCGCTCCCGCCCCAATTTTCGCCTTCTCCATAATGCAACCGGGCCGGAGCATCACGTTGTCTCCAACATCGGAGTCGCGAATCACGCAGTACGACCGCACTCTGCAACCGCCGCCAATCTTCGTCTTTCCGAGCAACTGCACATACGGCTCAATCACGGTGTCCGGCGCAATTTCCACATCAGCGTCGATGACGCAAGTCTCGGGATAAAAAATGGAAACCCCATCGCTCATCAACTGCCGGCATTTCGATATCCGCATCTGCTGGTCGATGGCCGCCAATTCCGCGCGCGTATTCCCGCCCAGCACCTCGTTCGGAGTCGCCGTAGGAAACGCGACCACTCGTTTGCCCAGCCTGCGCAGCACCTCCGCCATGTCGGTCAGGTAATACTCGGCGTGGAGATTGTCCGTCGATAGCTGTCCAATGTTCGAGTAGAGCGCCTTCACATCAAAGACGTAGAAGCCGGAATTGATCTCCCGAATTTTCTTTTGTGAGGCAGTCGCGGCCTTTTCTTCCACAATCTCGCGCACCTCGGGGCTGCCTGGCTTCTTGTGTAGAACACGGCCGTACCCGGTCGGATTTGCCAGTTCCGCACTGAGCAAAGTCATGGCCGCGCGCTCTCGCAGATGAAAGTCCCGCAAACTTTCAATAGTGGCGGCCGTGATCATCGGAGCATCGCCGGAGAGCACGATCACGTGGTCGTACCTGGCCAACGCGTCAGCCGCCATCATCAACGCGTGCCCAGTTCCTCGCTGCTCGGCCTGCAAAACAAAGTTGATGCCGGTGTGCCGCACCGCCTCACGCACGCGATCGGCTTCATATCCGACGATGGCGTACACGTCGCTCGCCCCCACAACACTTGCCGCCGCGCGAATGACGTGCTCCAGCAACGGCTTCCCCCCGACCTCATGTAACACTTTAGGTATTTGCGATTTGAGCCTGGTTCCCTTGCCCGCAGCCATAATTGCAATTGCGATCCGCGGTGCGGCAGAGCCGTTCGGGATCGAGGTCAACTTAGCCGAAGCGGAGGACTTTGCTGTAGATTTCTTCATTCGAACTCAATATACCTTGAGTCCGCAGCGATGGCTATTTCAGGAATCCTGTCCTACAATCTTGCGACGGCGAGCGCAATGAAGCTCTGCCAGGCAATGGAGGAAACATGCCGAAGTACGTGATTGAGCGCGATATTCCTAAAATTGGCGATGTCACACCGGACCAGGTGATTGCGATTTCCCAGAAATCCTGCAGCGTCCTCAATACTCTCGGGCCCAAGATCCAATGGGTGCAGAGCTACGTGACCCAGGACAAGATCTACTGCGTTTACATCGCGCCCAACGAGGAGATGGTGAAGGAACACGCCCGCCAGGGAGGCTTTCCCGCGAATCGTATTTCGGAAGTGAAGCTGATGATCGATCCCACCTCGGCGGAAGCTTAAGCACTACAACCCGAGGCCGCCGTCGACTGTGAGAATCTGCCCGGTGATGAATTGCGGAGCGGTAGCGAAAAACAGCACGGCCTCGGCAATCTCCTCTCCCCGGCCGTTGCGCCGCATGGGAGTCTCTTTGGCCATCCGCCGCATAAATGCGGCGGCGGACTTCTCGCCCAAATCGATCATTCCGGGCGCGACCGCATTGACGGCAATCTCGGGCGCCAATGCTTTTGCCATGACTTTGGTCAGCATGTGCAGCCCGGCTTTGGACGAGCAGTAATGCGCGTGCGTCGCCCATGGCCTGGTCCCGCCCAGAGATCCCAGGTTGATGATCTTGGCTTCGAGCGGTCCAGAGCCCTTCCCGCGATCGCGGCGCAGCCACTTCAGCGCCTCCCGCGAGACCAGAAAAGGCCCGCGCGTGTTGGAGGCGAACATGGCATCCCACTGAGACAAGGTCAATTTCTCGAATTCCACGGTTTCGTAGTTCGCGGCATTATTGATCAAAACGTCAATACGCCCTAACTCCCGGCCAGCATCTTTCATCATCTGCCGAACCTGGGTTTCATCCGTCACGTCGCAGCGCAACGCGAATGCCCGCACGCCCAAACCCGATAGCTCGACCACGGTTTCGCGCGCCTCTCTGGCCGACCTGAGAAAGGTGATCGCCACATCGGCTCCGGCCTGAGCCAGCCGAAGCGCCGATGCCTTCCCGAGGCGCTTGGCGGCCCCCGTGATCAACACCGTTTTGCCATGAAGCGGCTTTGCGAGAAGGTCTGGCATAGCCGCCTATTCTAATGCCTTACTCGTCCGGGCAGGGGCATATACCCCGCCCGACGACTGGCGCTTTTGCCTCTGGAAATTGTTGGTTTTTTCGAGCTACAATGCCCGCGCATGCCAGAGCCTCGCACCGTCGTGGTTTATTCCAGGAAGGGATGCCACCTCTGCGAAGTGGTGAAGGAAAGTCTTTCCAAGCTCTCGCGCCATGGCGCCTTCATTTGGAGCGAGATCGACGTCGACGGCGATACCGAACTCCGCCGTCAGTTTAACGACGAAGTCCCTGTCGTCTTCATTGATGGCCGGAAAGCCTTCAAGTACAGGATGGACGAGCGGGAGTTTCTGCGTAAGCTGGTCAGTTAGCCGAAGTTCCCCTACTTCCCTGCCGCGTGGTGGTCATAGCTGATTACGCGCGTGACCTTCCAGGCTCCATCCTTGAATTGCCAGAGATGAATGAACTGCCCTTCGCCGACCCCTTCGGTATCTTCGTGTCCGGGATGATGAAACCGGTGCACCCCCGTCTCCAGCATCCCGTATCCCTTCATAGGGAAAACCTTCAGCGAGACGAGCTCTCGCGTAACCTTACCGCAGATATTCTTCTTAACACTGTCGGTCAGAGTGGTTTTACCCAGAGTGACCCCGCCTTGATCGTGATAGAACTCCGCGTCGTCAACGAAAAACGACGCGAACCTGTCCAAATCGCATTTGTTGTAGGAATCAAATAAGGCCGCATCCAGAGCCGCGCCCGCACGGTCCAGTTCGGCCTGATTCTGGATCTTGTCGAGCGGAGGTACCGATTGCGCCTCTGCGAATGAGACGAATAAGACGGCGCACAATACAGCCCCAAACAGGGGCAGACCGTAAGCTCGCATCATGAGACCTCTCTTGCGAAGGGATTACTGCTGGAGGAAGTACGGCAGGAACCTAGAAAAAGTTCTGGAATAATCTCGAACGGCTAACGGAGAACGAGGGAAAAAGCGAGGGCTCCACGCTGGCCTCGCCCTGGTTACGCGATTAGCGTGGGTTCTTGATTTGCAGGATATCCGGAAATGCATCCCTACTACACGCGGCGAAGGGCCTCGGACCTATTCCGCGATTTGCGACCGCCGGGACCGCTCCCACCACACGCTCGGATCATCGGGACGAGCTAGCATCTTGGATAATTCCTGCTTGATCTCGCGCAGCCGGTTGGTGCGCAGTTCCAGAGCCGTCTGATCAAATTCGTTGTGTCCGGTCTTTTCCGCAAAGTGGGCGTTGAGTTTGCGTAAATCCGCGATTTCCTGGCGAAGGCTGCTGAGGTGTTCCGAGATGTAGGGCATCACCTTCATCATACGCTGTATTCGCCAAGTCGGAGCTTCATTCGTACGGCCGCACCGCCCAATAGCCCTGTACCGATTGGTTTAAGGCGGGTTTTGGCGGTCATCTCGAAGCCAGGCTCGGCACCTCCACAGCTTCCTGCTCAGCTCCGGCGCCAGTCCACAATCGCAGGAAAATGGCCGACGCCACATACAGCAATGCTGCAATCACCGTCAAAGACTTCAATCCAAACCACAGGGATGCAGATTCCAGCAATCCCCCGATCAATGATCCAAACAGGTTCGATCCCAGGGCACTGCCCCGAAAACCGGCCCGCGCAAAACTTGAGATGAAGATGATGCCGGCAAAGAAAACCGGGGTGCACAGGATTAGTGTGGCTACCACGCCCCGCAGCATCCAAGATTCGAAAAACAATTTCTGCAGCGGAACCGCATACATTAACGCCAGCGAAAGAAACAGGCCGCCATACGGGAGCGATAACGGGATGCGCGGCACGACGCCATATACAAAATTGGCCGCCACGATCAGGCACAACAATCCAGAAACCACCACGGCGTTCACCACCCAGGTGGTTCCGAACAGCAGCGCCATTTTGCTGACAATCTGCGCCTCCAGCAACATGAACCCCGCTCCCAAAAACATAAAGTGCAGATCGACTCCTCCACCCTCTCCGCTGGTTTGCCGAAGAAACCAGCCAAACACAATCAGCACCGCGATTGAAACCAGAATGACGCTGATCGGTAGCCCCGGCGCGTGCTGGTAAAAATATGGCCAGTCGTCTGTAGTAGGCGCGGCGGATTGCATCGGCACATTTCCGTGCGACGCCAGGTAACTCGCAAGCTCAGGCTGCGCTAGCGCCTTGCTCAACCGTTCCGCGGATCCACGGATGAAAAAGCGCCCGGAGCTGTCCAAGCCGCCCAGATCGGTTTGAAACTGCACCGACTTCTGCCCAAACGTCGCCTGCATCAGCTCATACAACCGGCCCGCAATCCAGGGAGTATCCACCTGAAATTTCACCACGAACAGTCCATCGGGTTTGAGCAGTTGCCGCGCTCGCGCGAATGCCTCGCGCGTGTACACGTAGTTATCGATGCGAATATTGGTGAAGTGCGAAGTCGTGGTATGCGAATCCAGCAGCGAGAACACGATCAGGTCGAACTGCTCATGACTGTTCTCGATGTAGCTGCGCGCATCGTTGAGCACCACGTGTACCCGCGGAGACTGATAAGGATGTTCGAAATGCAGCTCACGTCCCAGCCGCAGAATCAGCGGATCAATCTCGACGGCTTCGACCCGCCCAGCGCCATTCCGCAGCGCCGCCGCCGGTTGCAGCACTTCCTTTCGCTGTGCCTGCCTTTCGCTCTCCCTTCGCCAGTACCTTGGTCATTTTTGTGCGCCTTTCCTCCATAGCAAACTGATCCGGGGGAGAATCATGAAAAAATCCATATTCGTTGTAGTCCTGCTGGCGGGCGTCGCCGTCGCGCAGGAGAAGCCAAGAGTTTTCGTGCAAGGCAAAGGATCGGAAGACGCTCAAACCTCGGGCTCCGGCGTGGGCGGCCATCACTGGTCCACCTTCGGCAGCCGGACCACCGTCGATTCCCACGATGAAGGCATGGAGGTCAGCAAAGACCTGCAGAAAAACTGCCCGGCCGTGACCGTCACCGTGAACCAGAACGCGGCAGACTACACCGTGATGCTGAACCGCGAGTCCAAGAAGAATCGCGGACTGCTGCGCAGTAACAGCCAAATTCAGGTGGCCAACCGCCTCGGCGATGTCTTGGGCAGCAGCGCTACTCACACCGTCGGCAATGCGGCGAAAGATGCCTGCGAGCTGATTGTGGCCGATTGGAGCCAGCATGGTCGTGTGGCGTCTCCCGATGCGGCACCCGCTCCAGCATCTGCACCGGCTCCGGCGCCCGCGGCTAAACTGCAGACCGTCTCCTCGGTTCAAGCCCAGGACGCGGCTCAGGATCAGGTTGCTCCCGCTTCGGCTCCCGCAGAGAACACCAGCAGTCTGGGGGATGCCGCCAAGCGTCAGCAGCAGCTTAAAGCCTGCCAGGCCCTGGCCAAGGACAATCCCAGCATCGTCTGCAAATAGTGAACTGCAGTCTTTGTTTGGTTGAAGACGGCCTCAGAAATGGGGCCGTTTTTTCTGTCGTCAAAGAGGGCGCGCAGTTTGCAAGCTTTGGATTGTGATTCTGCGGACTAGAAACGCGACATCAAAAGCCCCGCTCTCGCGAACAGGGCCGCTTCTTCATCTCTCTTACAGACGCACGCGCGCCAGCGGATCAACTCCACTAGACTTCACCTGAGGTGCCACAGACTCCAGAACCTCGAGGAAGACCAGTACGTTCGGCACCTTGTCCGATCTTACGTTTATCGCGGCCAGCCACTTTCCCGATTGCTTGATCTGCAGATTGCTACGAACTAGCTCGGCTTTTGTGATCTGCGATACCGGAATTGAATTCTTTTTCCACGTGACCGCCGTCGCTGAAAGCCCGATGCCCCCGAACGCCACTGTCTCGCCCCGCTGCAGTCGCGCTTTGGTGTTTTGCACCATGGGCGGCAGAATTCGGCTGAGGATGATCCCGATCGCTTCGTCCGCCTTTTGGAAAGCCGATGTGACCTTCAACTTCTTCCCCTCACTGCTAATCAATTGCAGCGTGAGTTGCGCGCGACTCGACTTGCTTGACATCGCCACTAACGCCCCAATCAGTCCAAAGTGTGCATAGAGGTTCACTGGCGTTACGCAGTAGCGCGTCTCTGCAATCTGGCTCCAGGCAAGTTCCTGCTGGCCTAGAAATGATTCGCGCCGGACCCCGGCATCATTGATGATCAGAACGGTTTTTCCCAGGACGATCCACAATGCGGCGAACGCAGCGACAAGGGCGATGGAGATCCACAAGAGCGCCGGATGAGAGGGAGCGCCCGGGTTGGTCCGCCCGGACCAGAGTCCGACCAGTACTCCAACCAATACCAAGGCCAAGACAATCCGTACCGTGTATGCCGCGCCGAACCGACGCTCCCCATATGCCGTAGCTGCAGTAGCCATGAGACACCCCTGAAAGCCGCCGTCTTGGACAGCAGCCAGAATCTGCCTGGCTATGCTAAACGGCGGAATGTCGCTGGCCTAATTACGTGTGTAACTTCCAAGGTGGGCAAGGCCCTGCCCACATTACCGGGGTCGCCTGAGGCAACTCGCCCGAGTGAGGACGTCCGTCGCCGCACAGTGCGAGGGCCTAACCCGCCTGCGGTTTGCGAGCTCAAGATTTTGACTTTGCGGGAGATAAAAAAAAGCCCCGCTCTCGCGAGCGGGGCCTGTCCCTACGTAGTTCCAGCTAAAAGCTAGGAGCTAGTAGCTATTCTTAGTACATGTCGCCCATGCCGCCGCCGTGTCCCGGAGCCGCCGGAGCTTCCTTCTTTTCCGGAATCTCCGCGACCAGGGCTTCGGTGGTGAGCATCAGGCTGGCAATCGAACCAGCGTTCTGCAGCGCGGTGCGCACGACCTTCGTGGGATCGAGCACTCCGGCCTTGACCAGGTCCTCGTACTCATTCGAGAAGGCGTTGAATCCGTAATTCGATTCCTTGGATTCGAGCACCTTTCCCAGGATCACTGCACCTTCTTCGCCGGCGTTCTCGACGATCTGGCGCAGAGGCTCGGTGATGGCGCGCTTCACGATGTTGATGCCGATCTGCTCATCGCCGTCGGCTTTCACCTTGTCAAGCGCTGCGGCGCAACGGGCCAGAGCCACGCCGCCACCCGGGACGATTCCCTCTTCTACGGCCGCGCGCGTCGCGTGCATCGCGTCTTCCACGCGGGCTTTCTTTTCCTTCATTTCGGTTTCGGTTGCGGCGCCGACTTTGATCACGGCTACGCCACCGACCAGCTTCGCCAACCGCTCCTGCAACTTCTCGCGGTCGTAATCGCTGGTAGTCTTCTCGACCTGGCTGCGGATTTCTTTTACGCGGCCTTCGATCTCCGAGTGCTTGCCCTTGCCTTCCACCACCGTGGTGTTGTCCTTGTCGATGGTGATCTTCTTGGCCTGGCCGAGATCGCTGATCTGCACGTTCTCGAGCTTAATGCCGAGATCTTCCGTGATGGCTTTGCCACCCGTGAGGATCGCGATATCCTGCAGCATCGCCTTGCGGCGATCGCCGAATCCAGGAGCCTTCACGGCCGCCACTTGCAGCGTGCCACGCAGCTTGTTGACTACCAGGGTCGCGAGCGCTTCGCCCTCGACGTCTTCCGCGATGATGAGCAGCGGCTTGCCGCTCTTCGCGATCTGCTCCAGCAGCGGCAACAGGTCCTTCATCGAGCTGATCTTCTTTTCATTGATCAGGATGTAGGCATTCTCCAGGGCAACTTCCATGCGCTCGGGATCCGTGACGAAGTAGGGCGAGAGGTATCCGCGATCGAACTGCATGCCCTCGACCACTTCCAGCTGAGTCTCCAGCGTCTTCGACTCTTCCACCGTGATGACGCCGTCTTTGCCAACCTTCTTCATGGCCTCGGCGATGATCTTGCCGATGGTCTCGTCGTTGTTGGCCGAAATCGTGCCGACCTGGGCAATCATTTCGCCGGTGACTGGCTTCGAAAGCTTGTCCAGTTCGCCGGGGAGGCGGTTGCCTTCCTTGTCGAGCTTGCCGGCGATGGTCGTGACGGCCTTCTCGATTCCACGCTTCAGGGCCATCGGATTCGCACCGGCGGCAACGGTCTTGACGCCTTCGCGGTAGATTGCCTGAGCGAGCACAGTGGCGGTGGTGGTGCCGTCGCCAGCGACGTCCGAGGTCTTGGAAGCGACTTCGCGGACCATCTGCGCGCCCATGTTCTCGAGGCCGTCTTTCAGTTCGATCTCTTTTGCCACGGTAACGCCGTCCTTGGTGATGGTCGGCGAACCGAATTTCTTTTCAATAACCACGTTGCGGCCCTTGGGACCGAGTGTGACCTTCACGGCGTCGGCCAGAAGGTTAACGCCGCGGAGGATCGCTTGACGCGACTCTTCTCCGTGAACGATGTGTTTTGCCATGTCTTTTGTCTCCTTCGTGAATTTCGTTTGCAGGGCTGGCCTGCGGAATTTCATTTGTCATGCCGAGCTCGCGCGTTTTGTGCGCGACTCGAGGGACCTTGCCTTACTTCCTCGATCCGGCGAGTTCTTTCTTAGCCGGGCTGGTGGTGCCGGTGAGGACGCCCAGTACTTCGTCTTCCTTCATGATGATGAACTCTTCGCCATCAATCTTGATTTCCGTACCGGCGTATTTGCCGAACAGGATGCGGTCGCCTTCTTTGACGGCCAGCGGGAAGGTCTTACCTTCGTCGTTGGTGCGGCCTTTGCCGGTGGAGATGACTTCGCCCTCCTGGGGCTTATCCTTGGCCGAGTCCGGGATGATGATGCCCCCACGCGTGGTGGTGGATTCCTCAACCCTGCGGATCAGGATGCGGTCGTGAAGCGGTGCGAATTTCGCCATATTTCTGACTCCTTTCAGGTAGTTAGAAGGTTGATCTGCTGCGATTTAGATCTCTGTAACACTATGAATCGGATGGAGTAGGCTGCAGAGTGTTAGCACTTGAGCCCATCGAGTGCTAATTGTAAATGGGTGAGTGCCGAGTTGTCAAGAACCGCAGGGCAGGTTGAAAGTGCCACTGGCGCTGCAAGACTGCGTACCCCGGATCAACGCGGGTGAGAATTGGCCATACCCGGGCCCTCATCGAGTCTAACATCGGATCAACATGCCTTTTGGGTGATTGGCTGCTTGTCGACGCATATCGAGTTCTCTCTGCATGACTCGCGTCCTCGAGGGCTCTAGGCTAAATGCTGCGCAGCAAACCCTTTGGCGAGAGGCGAATCTAAGCTCCGGCAAACGAATCGAGGGTGCTATGGGGCAGTGCAGGTGCAGCAGCAAAAAGCATGGGCATGGCGAGCGCTGCAATCGTCCGACGGCCGACAACAGCGACTTTTGCGAAGAATGCAAACAGCAGATGGCAATCGACCGAATCACGGGGAGCAAGCCCAATCTGACCCCCATGCGCGAAGGATCGGAACACACGCAGACTGCCGTTCCCGGGGAGGCTGGATTGGGGAACAAGGAGTCCCACGAGCACCGCGGAAGCAGGCGCGATCCCGAAGAGCGTCCGATCAACCCGGCTGACAAGGATCAGGTTCGGGAGAAGATGCTCGACAAAACTCTGGCTGACTCTTTTCCCACCAGCGATCCGCCCTCGAGCATCCCGGATCCAGGCGAAGAAGACCCGCTGGTCTGAACTGCGCTGCCGTTGCTAGGTATCAACGCGAGTTACGCGGCGGGCCTGGTATCTTGCACGCGGTCCTTCCATTCGCCCCCGCGGCCCACCCAATATTGAATTGCCGAGTGGATGGTTGCGCCTGCATAGAACAACGCAATGGCTGGAAGCGTTGCAGCCCAGAGCGGGCATAGCGAGTAGAAGCGGACCATCGGTACGAAGCTGATCGTCATGAGCGCCCACGCTATCGCTCCGAGGAGAGCTGCCCAGCCGCCGAAGAAAACCACAACCGGTGGCGCCAGGTACGTGATCCCGAGGCCGAGGAGAGTCGCCAGCAGGAGCCAGAACGAATGGCGCAACTGGTAGAACGCGCTGCGCGAGATCATGCGGCCGATGACCGCGAAGGTGCCGTAAGGGCGGATACTGCGCGCCTGCTCCGTGAGACCCAGCCACACGCTGCCGCCGCGCTTGACCTCGCGCGCCAGGGCGCAGTCGTCGATCAATTGGTTCCGGATGCTGGAGATCCCGCCGATTCGGGCTAGCGCGTCGGCGCGAACCAGGATGTCTCCGCCGGCGGCTGCCGCAGCGTTGCTCTTTCTATCGTTGACCCACTCTGGCGGATACAGCTGGAAGAAGAAGAATACGAATGCGGGAATCAGGGCGCGTTCCGCGAGAGATTCACAATGCAGTTTAACCATGAACGAAACCAGGTCGCGGTTCCCTGCCTGCGCGAGCGCGACCGAAGTGCTGACGCTATGCGAGGCGTGCACGATATCGGCATCGGTGAAGAGGAAGTAGTCTGGGGCAAAAGTACTTGCGTATTGCACGCCCTGCGATAGCGCCCACATTTTTCCGGTCCACCCTGAGGGAAGCGGAGCTGCGGAAACTATCGTCAAAGCGCCGGGCTTTGCCGCAGCGGCTTCCCGAACAAGCTGTGCCGTGTCATCCGAGCTGTGATCGTCTACTACGAATACGCGTAGCGGACCTGGGTAATCCTGCTGCAGCAAGGAGAGAACAGGTTGAGCAATGATATCTGCCTCGTTGCGAGCGGGAACAATGACGGCAATGCGGGGAGCAGAAGTAGATTCCAGGCTCGGAAGCGCGGTGGGGGCCACTCGCCAGAATTTTCCTCGCGCACCGGTCAGGTACAGCCATATCAGGCAGGAGACTGCGGCGATCGAGAACGCGATCATAGTTTAAGAGATTGGTGATGTCGCGTTGACGTCATCTCAGAACGAGTCTACTGGCAACGAAGCGCGACCATGGGATCAATCTGCGTGGCGCGCCTGGCAGGCAGGTAACTGGCCACTAAGATCACTGCCAGCAAGAATAGAGCTGATCCAGCAAGGGTGAACGGATCGGATGGGCTGATTCCTACCAGCATTCCGCTGAACAATCGGAAGGCGACGAGCGCGATAACAATTCCGCCGAATACTCCGGGCAAGGTCAGGGCAAGACTTTCGCGAGTAACCATCCGCACGACGTTCCAACGGCTCGCGCCCAAAGCCATGCGCACGCCGAACTCCTGAGTACGCTGGCTCACGGCATAACTCATCACGCTATACAGTCCCATAGCCGCAAGCAGCAGACAAAGGCTGCCAATCGCGGCCAGTAGACTGGCGGCGATTTTGTGCGCGTAGAGCGAGTAGGTGACGGCGTCGGATAACAGCATGGAATGGAACGCAGCGTCCTGATTCAGGGCCAGCGCTTCGCGGCGAAGGTCCGCAACAATCGCCATCGGATCGCCACTGACCTTAATCAGCATTGAGAAATTCAGCCCCGGGGCGAACCATTGCCGGAAGGGCAAGTAGAAGTAAGGAGCGGGCGCCTCGATGGGCGTGGTGTATTTGCTGTCCTTGACCTCTCCAACTATAGTGGCGACGGCTCCCGCAACATGAACCGTCCGTCCCACGGGGCTGGCATTCCCAAAAAAATGGCGGGCGAAGGTTTCATTCACAATCATGACGGCGGGCGCTCCCGCCTCATCGCGTTCGGTAAACTCCCGCCCCTCGAGCATGCGGATGTCCATAAAGCGAAAGTAGCCCGGAGGCACGGTGGCACGATGCAGCAGCATCTGCTCGCTGGGCGCAGGTACATATCCTTCCACCACAAGTTGATCCTGTGGACTGGAGTTGGGCATGGACAATGGGACATAGTCGGTGTAGGTAACACCGTTGACGCCGGGCTGGGCCTCCATCCGCTCGCGAAGCCCACGAGCGAAGGCGTATTGTTCCGCGGCGGTATAGCCGGCATTGGACAAATAGAACTGCGCGACCAGCGTATTCCCGGTGTCGAATCCAGGCTCAATACGGCTGGCGTTCTGAAAGCTGCGCAGAAACAGTCCGGCGCTGACCAGCGCGAGCATGGCGAGTGCGACTTCGATTCCGACCAGCACACCTCTGAGGCGATGGGAATGCGCTC
>QHVR01000177.1 GCA_003223595.1 Acidobacteriota bacterium | reverse complement strand
CCACGTCCTTCAACGGCTAATCTCGAGAAGATCCTCCCAACAAAATGCCGCCGCCGTTAACTCCTAGACTCGAGGGTGCCCCATTCAAGCCCGCCTTTGGCTTGAGTGGGGGCGTTTCGAGTCACTGACGCCAGGCTTCTTGCAGGTCACGGTAAAAATAAAAATCCATCGTTTATACAGGCAGCAAACCTATGACAACCATCTCTCTCTCGAAGAAACAACGTGAAGACCTGCTCAAAACCCTGAAAGCCCGTTTTGAGCAAAACATGGGCCGCCATAAAGATGTTCAATGGCCCAACCTGCAAGCCAGGCTAGAAGGAAACCCCGAAAAGTTGTGGTCGCTGAATGAAATGGAAAGAACCGGCGGCGAACCGGACGTAGTGAGTCACGACAAAAAAACCGGCGAATACATCTTTTATGATTGTGCCGCGGAGTCTCCGAAAGACCGCAGAAGTCTTTGCTACGACCGCGCCGCGCTGGACGCGAGAAAAGAAAACAAGCCAAAAGGTAACGCTCTGGAGATGGCAGAAGCGATCGGCATTGAGCTCTTAACCGAAGAACAATATCGAGAATTGCAGAGGCTCGGAAACTTCGATAGCAAGACCTCGAGCTGGGTGAAAACACCTGCTGCGGTCAGAAAACTCGGAGGCGCCCTCTTTTGTGATCGCCGCTACGACACCGTCTTCGTATATCACAACGGCGCGGAATCTTACTATGCCGCCAGAGGCTTCCGCGGCTGGCTCAAGGTCTAAGCCGGCGTGGAAACTTGAATCGCGCTTCCACTTGAAAGCACGCGTGCCGCTCTAGGCACTCTCTCGTAAGCTTCTCAGGCGCTCGCCTCACCTTGAGCTTCCGTACGCGGCACATCCTCGCGGTCTTCTACCTTGCCCCTCGTGGGCCGATCTTTGCGACCGAACACCGCTTCTTTGATCAGCTTGAAAATGGTTCTTCGGTTTTCCCCTGCCACTTTCAGCCACGCCAACTTTCCCATCATCGGGAAATAGATCCCTCGGAAACACAGACGGGCCAGAAAAATGTTGATGCGATACCCGAGAGGCTGGTCATCCAGCGCATCGACCGCTTGCCTTGCGCCAACGCTTCAGCGCTGTAGGAATGCGACCATCCATAGTTCACTTCCGCGTGCGCTTCTTCGATCGACATCTTCAGCGGCGTGTGCGCCATCGCGAACGGGATAAACTCCTGCCAATGCTTGTGCCGCGTCAGCCGTCCCGCGGCTTCCAGACGCTTGTACAGCGGCGTAGCCGGCAGCGGCGTCAGCAGGCCGAAGATCGGCAACCCCGGCGGCCAGGTGCGGACTTGCTCCAGCGTGCGTTCCGCCACGCCCGTCGTATCGTTGTCCATCCCAAAGATGAATGAGGTGATGGCGTAAACATTCCTCTTGGCCAGCCGCTCGAGAACCGTCCCGTATTCGCCCGGCTTGTTGAATCCCTTATTCACGTCCTTAAGATTCGTGGGATCGATCGATTCCATGCCGATGAACACCCACTTCCCTCCAGACGCCGCGATCAGGTCGCAGAGCTCTTCATCGCGCAACAGGTTGGCGCTGATCTGCGCCACCCAGTGCACTTGCGCCTTTGCCGCGATGATATCGCGCAACAGTGACTTGGTACGCTTCACGTTGATGGCAAAATTGTCGTCGATGAAGAAAACTGCGATCTGGCCCTTTTCTTTTCGTGCCCGCGCCTTCAACATCAGCAGTTCGTTCACCACGCTCTCGTTCGTGCGGAAGCGTATCGAGTCTCCGAAAAATCCGGTCACAGTGCAGAACTCGCATCCATAAGGACACCCGCGCCCCGACTCCACCGGAACGATGCGGAAAGTCCCCCAGCCTTCGCCCACTTTCTTCAGCAGCGGGTAAACGACTTTGGGCAGAAGATTGAACTGGTGCAGGTCAATTTTGTCCCACGGGATTATCGGGTAATTCTTTAGGGAAGGCTTGCTCTCTTTTCCCGCGGCATCGACCGGCGCGTAGATTTCTTTCAGCTCACCTCGGGCTGCATCGTTGACGATGCGCGGCCAAGTGTCGTCGGCTTCCCCAAGAGCGACCGCATCGGCATGTCGCGGACCGCCATCCCGCCCAAGCGCTTCGTCGGCCAGCTCGGTCACGTGCGGACCGCCCATTACCACCGGAACTCCCACCGCGCGAATCGCGTCCGCGATGCGATAAGCCTTCGCGATCATGCGCGTCATAGCCCCGATCCCCACCAGTCCGATCTCGTGCTCGCGCACGTACTGCGCGATCTGCGCCTCATCCATGGGCTGCGCATTGCCGTCGATCAGAATCACTTCGTGTCCGGGAGGGGTGAGCGACTGCAGAAGAAACATCCACAAATGCGGCATGAAATTGCGGGTGACCCCGTTGTCGGGGTTATAGAGCAGGATTTTCAATGACAGCTCTCCTGTGATCGTGCCTTCATCACGCCGGGGCCGTCACGAGCGAGGCCAAATCCCCAGCGGCCCAGCCAGTGCCTTGCATACGGAAGTTTTTTGGTATCCCAGTGTGCACAGATTCTACACCGTTGGATGCCAATAACAACGAGAACGTAGGCCTTTTAGAAATTCCCGTTACTGTAAGGATACGAGGTCAAAACCCATGTTGCAGAGAAGTTCTATCACCTACGTTACTCTGAATTGTTTGCTGACGGTGTCCACTCAAGACGTAGGATGTTCGCCGCACAAGTTTATGTTGACGGTCGCATCGCCGATCTTGAGTCCTTCAGCATGAAAGACGCGCCGCGCGAATTGCAAGTTTATATCTCTAAATCCCCGAATGTGCGGACCTGTCACATCCGCACAATCTGAGATTTACTCCGTGATCGTCAGCATGCCGCCGGTCACCTTGTACACGGTTTTGGAGTACCGCAATCTCACATACTGGCAGCTTGTGGTCAGACTCAGCGATCCCTTGAACGGAATCCCCGCCGCGTCCTTCCCGTAAAACTGGGCGTACAAATTTCCGCACGATCCCACAGGCTGCGTCGTCACACTGGCGCAGACTCCGTTTCCAAATATACCGCCATTTAAGAGCACGAATCCCAAAGCCTGGGTTGTCTGGCCGCCGCAACTGGTGCCGTAGCCAGACTCGAAGAATTGAGTTCCGCCCATAGCCGCAAAGCTGATCCGTGTCGGGGTGGTGGCAGTTCCGCTTCCTCCGGTCACAGGATGGGAACTAGTGGTTTGAGCGAACGACGCTAAAGACATCAGCAATAAAAGCAGGGGGAGGGCCTTGCGCATTTCGTGTCGCCTTTCGATTGAAGTTCAAATGACTCTCATCTACTGGCGTCGTGGCGCGCGCTAAGCGCTTCCTATTCTGGGCAGTCTTAAACCTCCCTTGAATACGTTCTTTCCTTCATCTCGATAGGCACTCGTCCGTAAAGCACTGTAGAACTCCTGAGTAAATGAATGCGGGTATTTGCCTTGACGGCCCAAGAAAGACCAGGCAGAAATTTTTACTCGAATGAGATCGATGTCCAGTGGATCTCCGGTGATTTCGTGCTCCACTCAAGCCCGGTGTTGGCTTGAGCCATTTTTTTTGAGATCGAGAAAGAAGCTTTCCAGTTACCGAATGTACAACGACGGCTCCGCCCAAGGTCGGAACATCTGCGTTCGTAGCTTTTTCATTGCGAGGGGTATGGTAGTGGGTACCTTTTCCGAAATGCGTCACTTGGACGAACAGAGGACGGTCATCAGATGGGCCCTCCCGCTTAAGCTCAAAACGCTTCGCGGAGTCCGACCTTAAGTGTCGAGTTTTAGCTCCAACCCTCGTTCCTCTTGCTAGCTGGCGGGCTCGCCGAGTTGCTGCTGTTTCTTAACGCGTGCAAGGCTCAACTGCTCGATTGCTGACGCCATGCTATTGCGAGCATCCTTCGCAAATTGTTTCAGAAGATCATCAGTTTCGAGGGGCAGGACCTCGCCTTGGCACTCTTCCAATCGTCCCACCAACCAGTCAATCAGTTGTATGGTACGGTCACCCTGCTGGACTATGGGATCATCGTTAGGAAACGCCATTGCTATGTCCTCCTCTGCACGATCGTACCGAGCCTCGTAAGACAGCGACTGCCGTGAACAAGACCGTTTGACCCTGACTAGTTGGTGAAACAGCGCGGGTGGCCCGCACTTCAGAATTGTTTTTCTTTCCTGTATTGCGACTGTGGGTGGTCGTGTCGGAGGAATCACGCACCGTGGCACTTCTTGTATTTCTTGCCTGAGCCGCATGGGCAGGGATCGTTGCGGCCGACTTTTTCCTGGCCTCTAACCACCTGCTGGACGGGCTGCGCGTCGCCGGCTCCGGCCATACGGGCTTGCTCCAACTCACGGCGCTTGCGGCGCCTGAAGGCTTCTTCGAGATCATCCGCTGACGTGGATACCATGCGGTGGGGACGACGACCGTTTCCATCACCGTCACGATGTGCTGGAGCTCCTTCTTCCTGCCCCGGCCCCGATGGCTCAGCAGGCCCTTGAGCAGCCGCGTCCGGCGGGCGCTCCAGAATCTGCATCAGGTAGAGATAG
>QHVR01000821.1 GCA_003223595.1 Acidobacteriota bacterium | reverse complement strand
GAATGCAAGCGCTGGCACCGCGCTCCTGGCGGCTGCTGGCCATTGCCGACGTCGATCTTTACATCCCTATTCTGACGTATGTTTTTGGCGAAGCGCAGATCGCTGGGCCTTGTGCGGTGGTTTCGGCGTTTCGGCTGCGGCAGGAATTTTATGGGCTGGATGGGGATGAGGATCTGCTTCGCGAGCGCCTGCTGAAGGAATGCGTTCACGAGTTGGGCCATACCCTAGAGTTGCGCCATTGCCAGGACTACCGCTGTGCCATGGCCTCTTCGCACGCGGTAGAGTGGATTGACTTGCGCGAGAGCACTCTGTGCGAATCCTGCCGATCACGGGTCGAGGCCGGTTCCAGCTAGCTTAGGGCAGCCCACCACAAAGTCTCACCTTCGTAGTACACTTTCCGCCATGATGCCGAGACACCGCGAAGCTGTCTACATTATCGTTCTTGCTGTGGTGAGTGGAGCGCTGCTGTTCGCCCAGACGAAATCGGCGAAGCACGGCTCCGGGGTTCAGCAAAAAGAGTTCGGGACGCATGAAGGGAGGCCCGTCAACTTGTACACGCTCAAGAACGCACACGGAGTTGAGATTCAGGCCATGAACTATGGCGGCATCATACTGTCGATCCGCGTGCCTGATCGCAAAGGGGAGTTTGCTGACATCGTGCTGGGCCACGACAAGCTTGAAGGCTACGTTCCCAATAAGCCATACCTTGGCGCGATCGTCGGACGGTACGCCAATCGCATTGCGAACGGCACTTTCACCGTCGAGGGGAAAACCTATACCCTCCCGAAGAACGACGGACCGAACACGCTCCACGGTGGAACGACCCGGACCTTCGACAAAGTTGTGTGGGACGCGGAACC
>QHVR01000176.1 GCA_003223595.1 Acidobacteriota bacterium | reverse complement strand
CGGTGGGGCTTACACCGAATGTCCTCGTTGGCGTACCTTGGCGCTTGCTTATCTCTGGGAAACGGCCTAGCTTTCGTTCTATCGGGGCTGGTACGCCCGTCTGCTCCGGTCCTGCAAGGAAGTGCCCTCCCCTATCGCCACTGCTTTGCGGGGCCGTGCAGCACTCAGGATTGCCGGTTGTTCTCTTAAAAAGACAAAAGCGCCCGAAACCGATTAGGTTTCAAGGCGCCCGTCTGAACAGCCCTCCCCCGAAGTCTGCTCATCAGTAGAGTACGTTCTTAGGTCCCGGGTGGGAATGGCTCTAAAGTGCTATGCCGAGCGTGCTCAATAAAGCTTTGAAAATAGGGGAGTTCCACGAAAACGCTCTATGGAGGGCCCGGCCGAGTCACTTCCCTCCATTGTTTTCCACGCTTGCCAATATTGCGTGCTGCATTGCAAACTTGGGCATGAGGGTCCTAACGCGATTCCTTGCGGCCGCCACTGATGCTGCGCAGTTCCCTGCCCCATCGATCCCTGAGATCGCGTTCCTGGGCCGGTCCAACGTGGGGAAATCGAGCGTGATCAATTCGCTGGTGGGGACAAAGCTGGCGCGCACCAGTTCGACTCCGGGGCGCACGCGCAGCATTAATTTTTTTGAAATCCGGTGGCCGGGAAAGCCGCGTCCTGAGCTGATTTTCGCGGATCTGCCCGGCTATGGATATGCAAAGATCTCGCGCGAGATTTCGCAGGAATGGCCGAAGTTTATCGAACCTTACCTGCAGCAACGCCCCACGCTCGCTCTTTGCATCGCGCTGGTCGACGTCAATGTGCCGGCGCAGCAAAGCGATCGTCAGTTGCTCGATTTTCTGAGTTCTACCGGGCGCGATTTCGTGGTGGTGGGGACCAAGAGCGACCGGCTCTCAAACAATCAGCTTAATAATGCGTTGCGCGCTTTGGGCGCGCAGTATCCTTCTGCGCGCCTGCTTGCCTTCTCTTCCAAGACCGGTTCGGGACGCGAGGAACTGTGGAAGCAAATCCGGGAAGTAGCGCAAGCGAAGGTCACAGCGGAGGCGCCAGCCTCTGATCCGGAAAATTAAGATCCGCTTAGACACTGCCTAAACCTGCCGCTGATTTGTTCCGATAAATGCAGATGAATGCTCTGCTGTGGGCAAGAAGGAACCAGGTTGGAGTAGAGCTAGCGATCCCGCCGGGTTGCGGAGAGAATCCATGTCCGAGGAAAACCGTGAAGGGGTTGCTTACCTGCTGGCGCTGAAGCAGTCGTCCCAGGCCGATGCAGCTTCAGCCCCGGCTGGAAATGCAGAAGCGGATTCTCCAGATGTTGGTGAGGGCCGGTTTCACGGGTCGAACAAGCGCCAGGCGCCGCGCTATAAGTGTGAAGGCAGCGTGGAGATTCGCACGGAGGGCTGTGACGTGCGTACCTGGGCAACGTTCACCGACATCAGCTTGTACGGCTGTTACATCGAAGCGCAGGCCACGTTTCCAGCGGGAACGGTGCTGAACCTGAAACTCGAGGCAAATGGGATCCGGGTGGAGACTCGCGGAAATGTCCGAGTCAATTATCCATACCTCGGAATGGGCATTGCGTTCGTGGGTATGACGATAGAAAATGTAGCGCGTTTGCGGCAGATCCTGGCAAGCGTATCAAGAGGCTGTGTGGTTATGCAGACGGACATCAAGTCTATGGTGGCAGGATCGGAGGCGGCGAGTGGCATGCCCGTGATCGCGGATCCTCAAGGCATGATTCGCGAGCTGATGGAGTTCTTTGAGGGTCGCGAGATGCTGGGCCGGGAGGATTTTTTGCGGATTCTGCATGGACGCCAGAGCGCTGCGCCGCGAGAGTGAGGCTAGCGTCTAGTTGTTCAAGGACTAGGTTCAGGGTCTAGGGCTCAGGGGCTGGGGCCTGGGGGTACGTCGCCGCCCATCTCGGCTTGCACTTTGAACGTATGGCATCTTCGAACGCTCCGAAATTACCGCTGATTGGTTATGATGTTCAGGCATGGCTCTCTACCTGATTACGGGAATCGGCGGCTTTATCGGATCTTCCATCGCGCGGGCGCTGCTGTCGCGGGGAGAAGCAGTTCGCGGACTGGATAATTTTTCGACCGGCAATAAAAATAATCTTGCCGAGATTGCTGCCCGAATCGAAGTTCACGAAGCGGACATTACGGATCTCGACGCCATGCATCGGGCATGTAAAGGCGTTGATTTCGTGTTGCATCAGGCGGCAATTCCTTCCGTTCCAAAGTCTGTGCTGGATCCGCTGGGCAGCAATGAGGCCAATGTGGACGGCACGGTCAACGTACTCGTCGCGGCGCGTGACGCGAAGGTGAAGCGGGTTGTGTATGCCGCGTCATCTTCGGCGTACGGCGACACTCCAACGTTACCGAAGCACGAAGGCATGAAGCCGGATCCGATCTCGCCCTATGCGGTAGCCAAACTGGCGAGCGAGCATTACATGGTTTCGTTTTTCCGGTGTTACGGGCTGGAAACGGTTTGCCTGCGGTACTTCAATATATTCGGGCCGCGGCAGGATCCCTCATCGCCGTATTCCGGCGTTCTGGCCAAGTTCATCACACAGATGTTGAAAGGCGAGCAGCCGACGATCTTCGGAGATGGCGAGCAGAGCCGGGATTTCACCTACATCGACAACGCGGTGAACGCCAATTTGCTGGCCTGCAAAGCGGATGCATCGAAGGCGGCGGGCGAAGTTTTCAACGTTGCGACCGGGCGCAGGGTGACACTGAATGAAACCTTCAAAGCATTGCAGCCGCTGACGTCCTATTCGGGGCAGTTGAAATATGGTCCCGCGCGCGGCGGCGACGTAAAGCACTCGCTGGCCGATGTGTCGAAGGCCGAAGCCGGGCTAGGTTACCGGCCTAGCATCGATTTCGAAGAAGGGCTGCGGCGAACGGTCGAGTGGTATCGCAAGGAGATCGTGGCGGATCCGGTTCTTACCTGACATTCTTCCGCTAGCATGGCGGAGCTTCGCTTCGCTGGACAGCCGAGGCGGCTGTCCCTACATTCCCTTTCCTTACCTTCGTTGTCGCTACGTGTTCTCATTACGTTGGTTACCTTCGGAACCGATGGCGCGAAGACTACAGTGGTCCGCATGCCTCTTTCCTCAATGGTGGTTTCGCGTGATTGGCAGGAAGTCAGCGTCCTGGAATGCATCCTGGGCGGCCTGGACATGGACGTTACGGTAGAGCGAGAGCCGCAGCGAGCGCTCGCCCGACTCTCGAAATGCAGCGTCGATGCGCTGATTGTCGATTGCGATCTAAATGGAAGCTCGCAGTTCCTGCGCGAATTGCCGGCTCTGGAAAAATCGGCAAAAATGTGCCCGTTAGTGTTGATGGGCGGTCCACGGCAGGTGCATGACTTAGAGGATACCGGTGCTCTGTTTGCATTCGAGAAGCCGATCTCAGCGGAACAGGCGGTGCGCACGCTGTCCGCGGCTCGGAACATGATTCTCGATGGACGTCTGCGTTACGATGGCGCCGCGCTGGAGGTACTGGTTTCGCTGAAAGCGAAAGCTAACGAGATGGTTCAGGGCACATTGGTTAATGTGAGCCAGGGCGGGATACAGATTCGCACGGACACTGCGGTTGAATGCGGTGCGTTGCAGATCTCGTTCGCATTGCCCAGCAGCAAGGTGCAGCTGAATACCCAAGCCGAAGTAGCGTGGAAGGATCAGCGCGGGAATGTCGGGCTTCGTTTCGTGAAACTTTCTGCGACGGAGAAGAGGAATTTGCAGCTCTGGCTGGCCCAGCAGTTCCTGGCAAATTAGCGAACTCAGCGGAAGCGCGCGCCCACCGGTTCTTGTTCGTCGTCACAGTCAGTCAGGCGTGCCAACCGCGTGCCCAGACTGCAGCCTCCAAACACGTGGAAAAATCCCCAGTAAAGCGCGGGAACAAGCAAGGTCAGAGTTGTAAGGACGGACCAACTTGGGGTCTCGTGCGTCACCGACAGAAAGATCACCGCAAACAGTAGAAGCCCTGCGGCCATTGCCAGCGCATTCAGCGCCCACGCCAGTCCTGATGCGGAAAGAGGCTGCAACAGCCAATCCAGTGCAGCGGGGGTTTCCTCGTCCAAAAGATCCTGAAGCGAACTTTTCTCGGCGTCATTCGGCGGGCACGGCAGGTCGATGATCTTGATCGGCGTTGCTGAGGTGAGCAGGCCGTCTTCTTCGATGGGGGCAGATTCACGCAGCCCGGGTAATGCGAACATCGCACGATTGCTGTGCAGGGCAGCCGCTTCCAGCAGATCTCCGAAAATCCACTGCTGATCGATGAAGCGGATGCCGCACTGCCCGGAAACCGTGGACCACATGACTTGTCCGCGAGCTTCCACGCGCAGTTTGGGATAGCGCAACTCGAAGCGCACGCGCACTTCCTGCATGGGATGAACCGCGGCGACCGCCTGCACGGCAAGGCCTTCGCGGGTCAGGTTGCGAACGATGCCGCCATTCGCCTGATCAAGGGTGACGTAGGTCAGGGCACGAAGTTCGTGCCGATGCTTGGTCCGAGTTTGTCGCGCGAGAGATGTCCCTGCGTCCATACACACCACCGGAGTTGCTCGGCCAGAAATACGCTATGGCTAGAATTCTAGGTTGGCGGCAGCGCGGCCCTAAGTGACTGGGCTGGTTCTGGGGACTTAGCTGCTGGTCAGAGCGCCTGGTTCGCTTGACTGTCAAAAGCTGGTGTCGAGCCACACGAAGGTGCATGGCCAAAGGGGCATGCCCTGACAATTGCAACCGGCCAGCATCCCCGATAACTTATGTATGGGCTTGTGTCGGGATGGCGACTTCCAGTACGAAACCGGGCGTTGAAGTGTCTAATCTCGCCGGAGTACGTGTGCCCGACTGGGCGACACGAAACGACGGCGCGGATTCCGCCGAAGAATTTCGGGAAAAACCCACGCAACTGGACGCGCTGCAAGCGCTGCTGGCATTCTCTGCGCTGCATGATCAGATCCGGCGAAGGAGATCGCTGGCGGCCCGGCACTCCGGATTCGATGCCCCGGTTGCGGTTGCGGAATTTGAGGCTGAAGAACAATTCGTGCTGGATGAGGTTCTGCAGCTGGTTGCGCAACGAGCGGTGGCCATCACCGGAGCGGACGGGCTGGCCATTGCGCTGGCGGAAAATAATGAAATTGTTCTGCGCGCCGCGGCCGGAACGATTTGCCCGGATCTGGGACAGCGCATTGATCGAAACTCGTCCTTCTCGGGCGCGTGTTTCCGCACGGCGCAGATTTTCAATTGTGACGACACAGAAACCGATTCGCGGGTAAATCTGGAAGCGTGCCGGAAGTTGGGTGCGCGCTCGATGGTCGCGGTCCCCCTTTGCGGGCGGCGTCGGGTGATTGGAGTTGTAGAGGCGTTCTGTTCGTGGCCTTTCGGATTTAACGATAGCGACGTCCGCAACCTGACGTTGCTTGCCGAGCTGGTTTTAGCAGCGCTGAAGCCGGAAGATGAAGATCGGTTCGCGGAATCGGCGGAGGTCGCGGAGACTAAGCTGGAAGCGCCAAAGGCGGCCAGTGCGGCCGGGCTGCGAATTGAAGCAACGAAAGTTGCGGAGACGCAGAGCACGGAGCCCGTCAAGGCGAGGACCGAGGCGGCTGCCAGCGTGCCTCTCGCCACGAGCCCAGGCGCGCCTGTTCCTGCGGCTCCGACTTCGCCTGTTCCTTCGGCGCAGAGTTCAGCTCTTGGTACGGCTTCTAGCGCGCCTGCGACTACCACGGCGCGTCGCGCCGGGGCGGACGAGGCGTCCGCCCCTACACAACCTGTTTCGCCGCAACCCGCCAGCGAGGCCGCAGCCGTTGCGGCGCCTGCAGGTTCAAGTCTGCCCGAAGCGACCTTAGTGCAAGACGAGCCGCGCTTGGTTTCGCAGCGGCAGTGGATGCTGGTGTTGCTGGTGTGCATTGTTGTCGGCTCCGCATTTGCCGCCGGCGTGTGGTGGAAGCTTAAGAGCGCGCAAATCGGCGACCAGATGGTTCAGACGAGCCCGTTGCCGCAATCCGAGCGCTCCGTGTCAGGGGACAGTACTGCTCAGGCCGTGACGCCGAGTACGGGCAACAACTCCGCTCCCTCAGCGTCCATCCCAGCCCCTTCTGAAGCGGCGGTACCGGCGGGTTCTTCATCCACCCCGCAGGAGGTCTCGAAATATCCGAAGGTGACCGGAGTGCGGCACTGGTCGTCGGCTGACTCAAGCACCATCGTGCTCGACCTGGAAGATCAAGTGCAGTACGAGCCGGGACATCTTAGCAATCCCGACCGCTTCTACTTCGATCTGCGCGACACGCAACTGTCTGCTGAGCTGCAGGGAAAATCCTTCGACGGCGATAGTTTACTGAGCCGCATCCGCATTGCCCAGCCCGCGCCGGGCATGACGCGGATCGTGCTGGAAGCCAGGCCGGGAGCGTCCCTGTCGCGGCCGCAAGTGAGCCTGGAGCGCGATCCTTATCGGCTGGTGATCGAGGTCAGCAAGGCAGGCGCAAGCCCCAAGGGCGCGGTCAATTTATTCCCGAACGCTCCAGAGACCGTGAAGAACAAATTAGCGATCGTGATTCCTCCTCCTGGCAAAGAAGACTTGCAGCTGCGGGCACGCGTGCCCAAACTGCGCATCGTCGTCGACGCCGGCCATGGTGGATGGGACTTGGGCACCGTGGGGCGCCGCGGATTGCTGGAGAAAGATCTGGTATTGGAAATCGCGCAACGCCTGGGGAAACTGCTGGAGAATCGGCTGGGATCGGAAGTGATTTATACGCGGCCCGATGATAACTACATTCCTCTGGATGATCGGGCGCAGATTGCGAATCAGGCGCAGGCTGACCTCTTTATTTCGGTGCATGCCAATTACAGCGATCTGCCTTCGGCCCGCGGCGTGGAGACTTATTACACGAACTTCTTCTCGGCTCCGGGCTCGAAAGAGGCCACACTGCAAAATGTGGACACGAGTTCGATGGCGGGCAATCTGAAGAATTCCGGAACGCCCAGTCTCAGCGCAAGCGAGTTGCATGAGCGCACCGATCAGTCGCGCCGCTTGGCGGCGAGTGTCCAACGCTCGTTGTACGGCACGCTTGCGGTGCAGAATCCGGGACTGCGCGACCGCGGCGTGAAGGAAGCCGGCTTTGTGGTGCTGACCGAGAGCGCGATGCCAGGAATTTTGGCGGAAGTTTCCTTCGTAAGCAGCCCCACCGATGAGCAGAAGCTGCAAAGCGACGGCTATCGTGAGAAAATTGCGGAAGCTTTGTACAAAGGCATTGCGCGCTACGCGATCAGCTCGCGTGGGGTGAAGATGGCGGCGAAGCAGGTGGCGTCGAGGGCTTCGCAGTAAATTCGAAATCAGTTCTCAGTTCTCAGTACTCACTTCTCAGTACTCAGTACCGCAACCCGCGTTTTCTGCATGATCATCGCTTGACTCTTCAGATATAATCCCCGGCACTTGGGCGGGAAGTGCCCCAGAAGATTCACAATCAATCGAAAAGGCGCAGCCGGAGCGCGCGAGAGGAGTTTGTGTCTGTCCTTCTCAAGTGCGCTCGCAGAACGCCTTTCCGCGGGAGACCATGCCATGAGGGCAGCGAACGGTAGTCAGCACATCCGGTGGTACGAGGCGATCTGGGTTCAGACAGCGAAGTGCGCGATCGGAATATTCGCCGTAGTGGCAATGCTGGCCTCGTTTGCCGCGGCGCAGGCAACCAGCCAACTGAATGGCAGCGTCACGGACCAGTCGGGGGCCAGCGTTTCCGGTGCGAAGATCAGCCTGACCGATACCGCTACCGGATTGCAGCGGACTACCACCAGTAACGGCGATGGCCTTTATCAGTTTCTCGAAGTGCCGCCGGGCAAGTACAAGCTCCAGGCCACGGGCCAGGGCTTTTCGCCGTACACCGCAACCAATGTCGTTCTCGTCGTAAAGACACCGTCCACCGTCAATATCAAATTCCAGGTTGCGGGCATTGAGCAATCGGTCACGGTGGAAGGACAGGCGCCGCTGATCAACCGTACCGATGCTTCGCTGGGCAACACGGTAGAGGAAAACCAGATTGCGCAATTGCCGATTGCCGACCGCAACGTTGTGCAGTTGCTGAGCCTGCAACCCGGGGTGGCGTACCTGGGAAACGAATTGAATCAGGACTCAGACACGCGCAGCGGGGCCGTGAACGGGATGCGCAGCGACCAATCCAACGTCACGCTCGACGGCATTGGGGTCAATGATCAGAATAATGGTTACGCTTTTACCAGCGTTTTGAACGTACCGCCGGACTCTGTGCAGGAATTCCGCGTCACAACCGCCAACGCAAACGCCGACTCCGGATATTCCAGCGGCGCCCAGGTCTCGCTGGTCACGAAGAGTGGGACGAATAACTTTCACGGCTCGGCATACGAGTACAACCGCAACACCATCTTCAGCGCGAACGACCCGTTCCTGAAGGGATCTCAGTTGGGCAGCGGAGAAGCGAACAAAGCGCCGAAGCTGTTGCGCAATCTATTCGGCGCGACGCTGGGAGGGCCGGTGATGAAGAATCGGCTCTTCTTCTTTGCCAACTATGAAGGGCGGCGCGACGCTCAGGGTTCCAGTGTCTTGCGGACCGTGCCCAGCGCGACTCTGCGGGCGGGTAATCTCGTGTACTTGTGTGGACCGCGTCCAGACGGCACTCCCGACCCCCGTTGCTCCGGGGGGACGGTGAATGGGGTAAGCGGTGTACAACCCGGGTACTATGCCCTGGGACCGGATCAAATCAAGCTGATGGATCCTTCGCACATCGGCGTAAGTCAGGGCGTTCTGAACATCCTCAATCAATATCCCGCGTCGAATGAAAATGCCGGTGATGGCTCGAACACCTTGGGTTACCGGTTTTCGTCGAACGCCGATTCCAAGTTCAATACATTTATTACGCGGCTCGATTACCACATTACTTCGAATGGCTCGGAAACGCTGTTTGCGCGCGGTGAACTACAAAATTTCAGGGAGCCAGGATCACAACAATTTCCCGGCCAGACAGCGGCAAAGACTGTGTTCGACGATAGCAAGGGTGTCACCGTTGGACTCACATCCGTGCTTTCGCCCAAGGTGGTGAACGAGTTTCGCTGGGGATTCATTCGGCAGGGAGGGCAGACCGCCGGCGCGTCTTTCGATCCCGCTGTTCTTCTGGATGGAATCGACAGCATCACTCCTTTCACTCGCTCGACAATCTTCTTTGTACCCGCGAATCAGTTCACGGACAATCTGAACTGGACGCACAAGAATCACACTTTTCAGTTCGGCGGGGATCTATTTCTGATTCGTAACGATCATCTCAACACCGGCGGGATCGCCGGCACCAACAGCCCGTTGGATCCGGGCAATCCAAAAAATGGATATCCGGCGGTGGACGGCAACTTCGGCCCAAACTATGACAGCGCGGCCACGATCGTGATGGGCATTTTCCCGGAGGGAGACGGCCACTACAACTTCGCGCGCGACGGTAGCGCGCTGCCACAAGGCAAGCCGATCAATCGCCGCTACGCGATCAATGACTACGAGTTCTTCGGGCAGGATACCTGGCGTCTGACGCCCCGGTTGACGGTCACGTACGGATTGCGATGGGTACTGGAGGCTCCGCCGTACGAAACCAACGGGTACCAAGTCGCCCCTTGCGTGGCGGCTGCGGGCGGGGGATGCACGAAGCAGACTGCAACGGACTGGTTCAATCACACGGCCGCGCTGGCCAATGCGGGGCAGGCGGCCAACAGCGCCGGAGAAATTTCTTTCATTCTCGGCGGACCCAAGAATCATGGTCCGGGCCTGTGGAGTTGGGACCGCAAGAATTTTTCACCGCGCTTCGCTATCGCCTGGTCGCCCGACACTGGTGATGGATGGATTTCAAAGGTCTTGG
>QHVR01000175.1 GCA_003223595.1 Acidobacteriota bacterium | reverse complement strand
CGGAAGCTCTGGCTGCGCTGCGGGGATCGGAGCACATCATTCATGCCGGGGATGTGGGTAAGCCTGAGACTCTGGAGCAGCTCGGGGAGATCGCGCCAGTTACAGCCGTGCGCGGAAATATTGACAAGGGGACGTGGGCGCTGAAGCTCCCTGAGACTCAGGTGGTGGAACTCCCCGGTATCTCCATATATGTGCTTCACGATCTCGGAATGCTGGATCTGAAGCCGCAAGCTGCGGGGTTCAAGGTTGTCATTTCTGGGCACAGTCATGTGCCGAAGCAGGAAATGCGCGATGGCGTGCTTTATTTCAATCCTGGGAGCGCGGGACCGCGGAGGTTCAAGCTGCCGATCACGGTGGGGCGGATTTTTATTGAGAATGGTGCGGTGCGCGGGGAGATTGTCACTATTGCGGATTGAGGGTTGCGGATTGCCGACCTCATGCGGGGTGCTTGCTGAGCACGCTCGCTTCGCACGCGGGGCGGACGTTGGCGTCCGCCCCTACGCTTTCATTGTTAAAATCCGAGTACGTGTCCATTAACTTTCAGGTAAACCAAGTCTGCGGCAGGGGGCGGGTGGGGCGGTTGGCGACTCCGCATGCCGTGATCGACACGCCTGTGTTCATGCCGGTGGGAACCGTCGCGTCCGTAAAGGGCGTGCCGCAGGACATTGTTGAGGAACTTGGAGCGCAGATCATCCTTGGAAATACTTATCACCTGTATCTGCGGCCTGGTGTGGAGATCGTCCGGCGGATGGGCGGGCTGCATCGCTTTATGTCATGGGACCGGGCGCTTCTGACGGATTCCGGGGGATTTCAGGTATTCAGCCTTAGCGAGCTGCGCAAGCTCAATGAGGAGGGAGTGACGTTCCGGTCTCACCTCGATGGCTCGTCGCACTTTTTCAGTCCGGAGAGTGCCATGGCGGCGCAGATCGGCCTGGGAGCGGACATCATCATGGCGTTTGACGAGTGCACCGAGTACCCCGCGGATGCGGGCCGGGTGCGGGCTTCGATGGAGTTGACCGTGCGTTGGGCGGCTCGGAGCAAGAAGTATTTTGAGGAGCATAGGGGGGAAGTGCCTTGGGGGGAAGTTTCGGGTTTCGAGTTTCACGTTTCAGCAGAACCCAACGCTCGAAACTTGAAACTTGAATCTCGAAACTTGGCTGCGGAGCTTCGCTCCGCTGGACAGCCACCGACTGTCCCTACAAGTTCCGAGGCTACGCAGGCTTTGTTTGGGATTGTGCAGGGGGGGATGGACCGCGAGCTTCGTCGGGAATCGGCTTTGCGGACCGTGGAGATCGGGTTTCCGGGATACGCGATCGGGGGGCTCAGCGTGGGAGAGCCTCGGGAGCTTACCCGGGAGATCGTGGAGTCCACTCTCGAGCATCTTCCCAAGGACAAGCCTCGTTACCTCATGGGGGTGGGGAATCCAGAGGAGATTGTGGAGTACGCCGGGATGGGGGTGGACATGATGGATTGTGTCCAGCCTACGCGGGCGGCGCGGCATGGGCTTCTGTTCACGTCGCAGGGGAAGATTTCGATCAAGCAGGCCCGCTATGCGGAGGATCCGGAGCCGCTGGATCCGAACTGCGGGTGCCGGGTGTGTCGGCGCTACTCGCGGGCCTATTTACGGCATCTTTTTGCATCCAATGAATTACTGGCTCAGGTCCTGAACAGCATTCACAATGTGAGCTTCTACCTTGACACTATGAAGCGGGTGCGGCATTCTATTTCACTTGGGGAAGAGTCTCGTTCTCTTTCTGCTATCTGGTCTCGACCGACAGCGTGAGATCTCCCCGGATTCAAGCCTGAAAGCTGAAGAAACCCGGCCGAAGTCGATCTAAAACCCCGTGGTGAGATAACAGCTGCGCGGCGCCACAGGGTGCCGTGATGATTTGCGGACACATCCGCTCAGACCTCGAAGAGAATGCAATACATTTTGGCAGTGCAGACCGGTGGCGGCGGTATGGGGTGGCTCGGAATCGCGCCGCTCATCTTCATTTTTGCCATCTTCTATTTTCTTCTGATCATGCCGCAGCAGCGGCGCCAGAAGAAGTGGCAGGGAATGCTGGAAAAATTGAAGACCGGGGACAAGGTCACGACCAGCGGTGGCCTGCGGGGGACGATCATGGCGCTGAGGGATGACTGCATCCATTTGCGCGTCCCGCCGAATAACCTGCTTTTGGAAGTGACGAAAGCCTCGGTGGTGCAGGTATCGACCACGGAGGAGCCGGAAATAAAGACAAAATAAGTTTCGAGTTTCGGTTTCAGGTTTCATGTTGAACCCGAATTCCCCGATTCTCGAAACGCGAAACTGGAAACTCGAAACTGATTTATGAATAAGAATCTGCTCTGGAAAGTTTTGTTTATTCTCGGCACGATGTTGTTTTTCCTGTTCGGAATCTTCGGGATTCCGAAGGGCCTTTCCGGCGACGCGCTGGCCACGGCTTTGACCGATCACATCCACCTGGGCCTTGATCTGAAGGGTGGAACGCACCTCATTCTTCAGGTGCATGTGAACGACGCAATCAACGTCGATGCGCAGAACGCCATCGAGGTGCTCAAGCAGCAGCTGAAGAGCCGGAAAATCGACTACACCGACATCACTCAGACCGATCCCCAGAACAATCCTGACCATATCGTGATCAAGGGTGTCCAGCCCGGCGCCCGCTCCGATTTGCTGAGTATCGTGCAGGAACGTCTGCCGGAGTACGAGATCACCGGCGCGCCCGAGAACAGCTGGAATATGGTCATGAAGCCTTCGATGGTCTCCGACTTGAAGAACAAGGCGGTGTCGCAGGCGATCGAGACTATCCGGAACCGTATTGATGCGCTCGGCGTCAGCGAGCCCACTATCCAGGAGCATGGACTGGGGCAGTATCAGATTCTTGTGCAGTTGCCTGGCATTGACGATCCGGAGCGCGTAAAAGACATCATGCAGTCCACCGCCATGCTGGAAATCAAGCAGTCGCTGGGCGGGCCGTATCCGAGCGAGCAGGCGGCCCTGCAGGATAAGGGTGGAGTGCTGCCAGCAGATGCGATTCTGCTTCCAGGTCAATCCCAGCCGGGGGCCAGTGAGGGGCAGGCGTGGTATTTGGTGTCCCGAGTTTCCGCGGTTAGCGGAAAAGACCTGCGCGATGCGCAGCCCAGTAGCGATCAGAACGGCCAGCCGAGTGTGAGCTTTACCCTGACCGGAGAAGGCGGTCAGCGCTTCTACAATTTCACTACCTCGCACGTCGGCGATAGTCTCGCGGTTGTGTTGGACAACAAAGTGAAGGAGGTCGCGAACATCAAGGAGCCGATTCGCGATCGCGGGGAAATCAGCGGCGGGCGCATGAGCGACCAGCAGGCGAAAGATTTGTCGATGATTCTCCGCTCGGGTGCTCTGCCGGCCAGTATCTCCTATCTGGAAGAGCGCACGGTGGGGCCGTCCCTCGGCGCGGATTCGATCCGCTCCGGCGTAAGAGCGGCCGTGATCGGGATGGTAGCGGTCCTGATTTTCATGTTGGTCTACTACCGCGGGGCGGGCATCAATGCGGACGTGGCCCTGATTCTGAATTTGATCATCCTGCTCGGGTTCCTGGGTTGGTCCACGATCGCAGGCGTGAACGTGGCGCTGACTTTGCCGGGGATTGCGGGAGTGATTCTGACCGTCGGTATGGGTGTGGACTCCAATGTCCTCATTTTTGAGCGTATCCGGGAAGAACTGCGGAATGGCAAGACGCCGCCATCCGCAGTGGATCAGGGCTTCAGCCATGCCTGGATCACGATTGTGGATACACACGTGACGACGATCGTATCCGCGGCCATTCTGTTTATCTTCGGCACGGGGCCGGTGAAGGGTTTCGCGACCACGCTGACTTTCGGTCTGCTGGCGAACCTTTTCACTGCGGTGTTCGTGTCGCGAGTGATTTTTGATTGGATCTTGACCCGCAAGCAGCGCGGGGAAGCGTTGAGCATTTAGGACTGATTTTGTAATCGGGTAATTTTGTAATTTGGTAATTGAAAAGCGGGGGTCCCGGCAATTTGCCAGATTACAAAATTACCCGATTACGAAATTACAAAATCTCATTGCTCGGACAGGGGCTAAACACCGGTGGAGTTTTTTCATAACGTCAACATCGATTTTCTTGGCAAGAAGTGGTACTTTCTTGCGTTCTCTTTGATTTTCAGCGTGGCGGGTCTTTTTTCCATGCTGTTCTGGCACCACATCCCGTGGGGGGTCGATTTCCGCGGCGGGACGCTGGTATACGTG
>QHVR01000174.1 GCA_003223595.1 Acidobacteriota bacterium | reverse complement strand
ATCATCCGCATTGGGATCAATTGTGCCCAGCTTGCCTTTGATCACGCGTCCGGTCGTGCCGTCGAGAGAAATCCAGTCACCCTCTTTGAAGATCTGACCCTTCACTCTCATCTGGCGTGCTTTCTCGTTGACATCGACATCGCCCGCCCCCGCGACGCAGCACTTACCCATGCCGCGAGTGACTACCGCCGCATGGCTGGTCATGCCACCGCGGGACGTCAGAATGCCTTTCGCAACTTCCATGCCGTGAATATCTTCCGGCGTCGTTTCGGCGCGCACCAGGATCACCGAAGCCTTGCCGTCCTTCTGAACCGCTTCCACGGCTGCGTCGGCGGTGAAGACGATCTGTCCAACGGCGGCACCAGGTGAGGCCGGCAATCCGGTCGCGAGCACTTCGATTTTTGTGCTCTTCTCGTCGAGACGTGGCACCAGGAAGTCGTAGAGCTGGTTGGGCTCGACTCGGAAGATGGCTTCTTCCTTGGTGATCAGTCCTTCATCGACCATTTGCAGCGCAACTCGCACCGCTGCCAGACCCGTACGCTTGCCGTTGCGGGTCTGCAGCATGTAGAGCTTGCCATCCTGGATGGTGAACTCAAAGTCCTGCATGTCTTTGTAGTGCTTCTCCAGGCGCGTGGTGATCTCGCGAAGCTGGTCGTAGACGTTGGGCATAATCTTCTTCAGTTCGAGAATTGGAACTGGAGTGCGCACACCCGAAACTACGTCCTCCCCCTGAGCGTTCATCAAGAACTCGCCGTAGAACTCGTTAGTTCCGGTGGCTGGATTGCGCGTGAACCCGACGCCCGTGCCGCTTGTGTCGCCGAGATTGCCGTAAACCATGGCCTGCACGTTGACCGCGGTCCCGAGCATGTCGTCGATGTTGTTGATGCGGCGATAGTGCTTGGCGCGATCGTTCTGCCAGGAGCGGAACACGGCATCGCGCGCCATGACCAGCTGTTCGCGCGGATCCTGCGGAAAGTCGCGCTTAGCATGCTTCTTGACGACCTTCTTGTATTCGGCGATGACTTCCTGTAGGGCTTTGGCATCCAGGTCGGTGTCGAGCTTCGTCTTCTTTTGTTTCTTCTTGGCGTCGAACACTTCGTCGAACGCCGCCTTCTCAATGTCGAGTACAACGTTGCCGAACATCTGGATCAAGCGACGGTAGGAGTCGGCCGCGAAGCGCGGATTGTTGCTCCTCTTCGCGAGCGCCTGCACGCTCTGATCGTTCAAGCCAAGATTCAGAATCGTGTCCATCATGCCGGGCATGGAAAACTTCGCGCCGGAGCGCACACTGACCAGCAACGGATTCTCGCCCTGCCCCAGCTTCTGTCCTTGCAAAGATTCCAGCTTGGCCAGCGCCTCGTCCATCTGGCGATCGATATCGGGGGACAATCCGCCGCGCATGTATTCCCGGCAGGCCTCCGTCTGAATGGTGAATCCCGGAGGCACGGGCAGCCCGGCATTGGTCATCTCGGCCAGTCCGGCGCCTTTGCCGCCGAGCACCTCTTTCATCTTGCCGTTGCCATCAGCCTTGCCGCCGCCAAAAAAGTACGCGTACTTCGTCAAAGGCTGCTTGTTGGAGGTCTTTGTTTCTTTCACTTCAGCATCGGGGAGAGTCACGGTTGCCATGGAATGAGTCCTTTTTAGTTCAGAATTTCACGTGAATTTTGTAATTTGGTAATTTTCTAATTGAGAAATTTAGCAATTGGGTAATTGAGTAATCTGAAGTGCTCCTGAACTGGGTTTTCAATTACCAAATTACAAAATTACCAATTCCAAAATTCGTTTTTATCCTTTTCCTTCGGTCACGATCTCGGAAAAGTCCGCGATCGTGGAAAATTCTTTTAAGAGCGTTCGCAGCAGTGCCAGACGGTTAGCCCGGACTCGCTGATCGTCGGCCATTACCATCACCTTGTCGAAGAATTTGTCTACAGGTTCACGGGCGGTGGCCAGCAACTGCAAGGCCGGCAAATACTCTTTTTTCTTACGATAGTCTTCCACCTTCGCACCACTCTGCTGCAAATAGGTAAAGAGATCTTTTTCTTCTTGCGCGGAATCGGGTAGAGCTTCGGCGCTCGTCGCCGGAGCAATTCCCTTCTCGTCCGCCTGGCGCAAAATGTTCCGCATGCGCTTGCAGGCCGCTCCGATAGCCTGAAACTCCGGCATATGCAGGACACGCTTCACCGCCTCGGCGCGAGCCAGCACATCGACTACGTCATCGCTGTCGGCTCCCAGCACCGATTTCACCACATCGTAGGCATAGCCGCAGACGTCGCGCAGGTAGAACTCCAGTCGCTCCCGGAAGAACGTCTCGATTGACTCCAGGTATTTCTGGTCGTCGACGAATCTCTTCTCCGCTTGCGATTTCTGGTACCCGGTGCGCGCATCTTGCATCAATTCGCGTAGGCGCAGCGGCAACTTCTTTTCGGCGATCACTTTCACGATTCCGTTCGCCTGACGGCGCAGCGCAAACGGATCTTTCGACCCGCTCGGCACCAGGCCCAGAGCAAACATCCCTGCAATCGTGTCGGCCTTATCGCCAATGGAAAGCACCGCCCCCTCGAGCGAGCGCGGCACGGAGTCGTCAGTCGACTCCGGTTTGTAGTGATCGTAAATTGCATCCGCGATGGCAAGGCGCGTAGCCTCGGGCAGGCTCGTATCGAGTTGCTGCACCCGCGCGTACAAACCTCCAACAATGCCCTGCAGTTCGGTAAACTCTTTCACCAGTTCCGTCGTGAGGTCGGTCTTAGCCAGGCAAGCCGCCTTGTGAACTACTCCGGGACGCACGATGACGCCACGCTGCTTCAGTTGTTCATTCAGCCAACTGCACAAGCGCTGCACACGTTGTGTCTTGTCGTAATAACTACCCAGATCCTTCTGAAAGGTCACGTGCTTCAGCAATTCGAGCCGCTCCAGCAGAGACTTCTTTTGATCTGTCTCCCAGAAAAATCGGGCATCGTTGAAGCGCGCCCGTAGCACTCGCTCGTTCCCATGCCGGATCAATCCTTGCGGATCGCTATCCGTATTGAGCACAGCCAGAAAGTGGGGCAGCAACTTGCCGCTGGCGTCCTGGATCGCGAAATATTTCTGGTGATCGCGCATCACAGTGACCAATACTTCTTCGGGCAGTGCCAGGAATTGGGAGTCAAAGGCACCCAGGATGGC
>QHVR01000515.1 GCA_003223595.1 Acidobacteriota bacterium | reverse complement strand
CTCGTCGGCCGAGAGATCATCCACGTAAGCTTTGCCAGCGTTGATCAGCTTGATCGCCCACGCGTAGAGCTGGTCGAAGTAATCGGAAGCGTAGTAGAGCCCGTCCCAGTGAAAGCCGAGCCACTTGACGTCTTCCATAATGGAATCGACGTATTCGACATCTTCCTTCTCAGGGTTGGTGTCGTCGAAGCGCAGGTTGGTGTGGCCGCCGAACTCGTCGGCGAGCCCGAAGTCGAGGCAGATCGCTTTGGCGTGTCCGATGTGCAGGTAGCCGTTGGGCTCAGGAGGGAAGCGGGTCTGCACGCGTCCGTTGTACTTGTTAGTCTTAAGGTCTTCGAGGATACGATCGCGAAGGAAGTTGGAGGGACGAGGCTCGGGCGCGGTATTTTCCGCCATTTTTGCCTCAGTTGTTGAGGGATTCATACTCTCTGATCTTATCGCAATGTCACGTGGAGCGGTCTGCAGGAGAGAGGTGCCTAGCAACCAGCCGACTCGGCGTGCGTACACTCCCACGTCTAGCAACATCGGCGAGAGGTGGGGCACCCCGGTTTGTATCTATACTCGGCGCAAATCGGCAGCGCTAGCCTGCGTTCCAGGAGTAGGGGGCGGGGAGGTTTTTGCTTTTGCGAAATTCGCGCATTGCTTTGGCTTGATGGGTTCTGATTTGAAGATCGGAGCGTGGCTTGGCGGTGCAGAGCAGGACGAAACCAGCATCGCGATCGGCTGGATAGTATTGCTCGGCGTCGGCCTGATCTACTTCGCCGCCGTTCTGCAGGCGCGCCGCACAGGTCAGGCAGTATCCCTGATGACACATGGCGGGCAGAACTGTGCCGGCTTTGAAAGCGGCGTCCCAGATGTGCTCGTCAGGGCTTACCTGGATGGAGCGCGTCTGGTCGTCGTGTAATAGCTCGACCTGGAAAACTTCAGGGTCAGACATTTGTTCAAAGTAGATTTACGTCGCCACGAAGGCCAAGTTTGGAGTCGTGAGCAAATCCCCACTTCTCGCAAATGAGGCGAGAAGTGGGGCACCCAATTTTGTTTTCAAATTTGTTTTTTCATTCGTCGGCAACTTCACGGATTGTAGAAAGCTGCATTCTTGCTGTACGGGGCGTGGCCGGGCTCTCCTCGGCGGAAGTGGCCGGAGGGGATGCTCTTGCCGTCGCGCTCGTGCGCCAGGAGTTCGATAAACCAGGCTTCGTGTTCGATTTCTTCGTTCAGGATGCGCGAAGCCATGTCGTAGGTGCGCGGATCTTTGCCGAAGGTCATGTCGCAGATCTCGATCCAACTGCGAATCGCACAGCGCTCCGATTCCAACAGGAGCGTCAGAATGTTGACTGCGGTCGGGGGATCGGGAAGCTTGGCGGCGCGGCATCCCGCCTGGTCATGGAAGGCGGGCAGATCGTTGGGCAGTTCGCCTCCGAGCTCATAGATGCGGGGGACGATCAACTCCCAGTGAGCGCGATCCTCGAGCCTCGCGTCCTCACAGATTTCCTTGTAGTCCTCGTGGCCGGCGAGGTGCATGCGAAGAATCGTGTAGTAGTAATACGTACTGGCGAACTCAGCGGCGGCGTTGGCGATCAGCATCTTGATCAGTTTCTCGACATCAACACCGCGCTTGCGGATGACCTCTACGCCGACACGCTGGGTGACGTCTCCATATTTGACGACGGGAACATCTTTTTCAGCCATGGAATCTTCCTTTCGAATTTGAGTTGGAGCTAATGTTTGGCGCGGGACCGGCGGTACCGGGTGCGTCAGGTCAGATGCATCGGGAGCGTGCGGAGGTCGCTCGGGAAAAGGGGCCTGATCATCTGCCTCGATCGGCGGATGATTATCCTGCGAGAACTATTATAAAGCACGTGGAACTCGCGACCTCCGCCTCTATTTGCCCATAGTCAGAACGACGCGGAATCTGGCCTTTCCGGTAATCATCTGGTTGTAGGCTTCAGCGGCTTTTTCGAGCGGGTAGCGCTCGATCATGGGGCGCACGCCGCTGAAGGCGCTGAATTCAAGCGTATCCTGCGAATCTTTGGCGGTGCCGGAGGCCCAGCCGCGGATGGTCTTGCGGCCGCTGATGAGCTGAAGCGGCGTGACGGTCAGGGATTCGAAACCGGCTCCCACAACCATTAAGGTACCGTTGGGGCCGAGGCCATCTATGAGCGCGGACATCGATTTCGAGTCAGGCGCGGTTGCGAGAACCAGGTCGGCGCCTCCTAATTTCTGCAAGGCCTCGGCGGGTGGTCCGGCATTCGTATCGAGATATTCGTGAGCGCCCAATTTGTGGGCCAGAGATTTCTTGTCGGCGCCGCGACCGATGGCGACGGTGCGAAAGCCCATCTGGCGCGCGTACTGGATTCCGAGATGGCCCAAGCCGCCGATTCCCTGAACTGCGACCAGGTTTCCGGCGCGGGCTCCGGAATTGCGCAGCGCGTTGTAAACGGTAATGCCGGCGCATAGCAGCGGGGCAGCTTCGTCGGCGGGCAAATCTTCCGGGATGAGGGCCACGGCTTCGGCGGGAGCGACCATGTATTCCTGATAGCCGCCGTCGAACGTGATGGCGGTAATTTTCTCGAACTTGCAATTGACGAAGTCGCCGCGGCGGCAGGGATCGCATTGGAAGCAGTGTCCGCCGTGCCAACCTACGCCGACACGCTGACCGGGTTTCCAGAGAGTGACGTCTGGGCCGATCGCATCGATGCGTCCGGCGATCTCGTGTCCGGGAACGCGCGGATATTGCAGGCCT
>QHVR01000514.1 GCA_003223595.1 Acidobacteriota bacterium | reverse complement strand
ATCGTGCAGACTGTGACCACAGCTCTTGGCGCCAAAACCATGGACATTGACCCTGCGACTCACAAAGCGTATTTGCCTACGTTCGAATTTGAGGAACAGAAGCCGGGAGCCACCGGTCGTCCGGCGGCCAAGCCGGGGAGTTTTATGATCGTCGTGGTCGGGCGCCACTGAGAGCTGCGCACCGGTTTTCCATTTCACCATGCCAGCCAGGCGCACCGTGATGAAGCTGCTTGTG
>QHVR01000513.1:6868-7698 GCA_003223595.1 Acidobacteriota bacterium | reverse complement strand
TATATGCCGCCATTTCCGGATGAACGTTGCAGAAAATCGGCACCACTCCAGACTTAGAGAACGTGAAAGCACGTTTCTCACCTTTGGGCCAGGTTCCAAGATTGTGCGCCGCTTTCTTATCACCATTGACCGCCGGCCAAAAAGCGTTGTGCTGCACGGTATCACTGTTCAGAAAGTCCACAGTGGTGCCCTGTTCGATAACTAAGACGTGCGGCGAAAACATGAGTCCTCTTTGATCCATGATGGGGTGGTCCTTCGGTGCTGAAAAGGTCTTGCCGCGAATGGAATCGAGGTAAACCACTGATTTTCCCTTCATGCCACTCACTTTGCCTTCGATGTCGCCTGCCCAGGCTGTCACGCACAATCCGCTCACTACCAGCATCAATACGAATCCTTTGCCTCTCATTTGCCTTCTTCTCCTTTGGATTTCCCTTGATCGAATGAATGTTGTGAATCAGAAAATGAATCTTGCCACCAGATACACGGTGTTGTTCCCGCTTGCATTGCGGCCAGCGGCATCGTAATTCGTGCTGCCGCCATTGAAGCGGGTATATCCGGTGTACTGCGCCGAGAGTTGCATGTTCTGCCATGGCCAATACGAGAAATTCGCGATGTAACCCGAGCCCCTTGGATCTCCGCTCGCGCTTCCGCTTACAGCTGCCTGAGTAAAGAGGAGAGGATCAACCGTGCCGCTCGTGTCGAACCAACCGAATGCGCCCGACGCGCGATTGCCGAAATGATATTCGGCGTCGGCTAGAAGGGTATTCACGTGATGACTGCCGGCCGATGCCGCTCCCAAGGCGGTGCTGGCGACCAGATTCGAATTCTCG
>QHVR01000513.1:0-6716 GCA_003223595.1 Acidobacteriota bacterium | reverse complement strand
GTCTTTCCCGTCAATTGCTGCCACGCCACTCGCCAGTACGGAGCCAGACCGCGGATGTTGTAGCCGAAATCCACTCCGTCGTTTGGCTGGGCTGCGCCAATGTGCGCGGATCGGTAGAAGGTCGCGTCGGCATACAGATGGTTGTTCCACATCCCGTAGCCACCGAAACCAGCGACATCCTGGCCCAAACTGGCGACAATGGGCGCAGCCGTGGGAGTCGGCGCAAAATCATCCGCCACGAACGGGTAGCCCCATGCCAGTGTGCTATTCCAAAGATCTTCTACGGTGGGATTGTTGTTGAGGTTCAGACCGAATACGAGTTCCTTACCGCCAATCGTGGTCTTATTCGCGTACCGGATGTCTGTGTTATCCATGCTGAAGTGATCGTCCTGCGTGTCGTAAGTCACTTGCATAAAACTGCCCACGTGGGTGGTCCATGCGCCGGAAATAAATAGGGATATATCCTGGGGCAACTCCAGGCTGCCATTCTGTGTTCCCGGGATCGTTGATTTTGTGGACGTGAAGGAAGTCTCCAGCCACGCGGAGAGTGGCAGCGAGGAGAGCAAATCGAGCGGAGCACGCTTTTTCCCCGGATCGGCTTTCACTACCTTAGTTTCATCAGCTTTATCGACGTACCCCAACAACTTGAATCTGCGTCCTGCCGGATTTAGTTCCGGAGGGGTGTAATGGCATCCGCTGCAGGGCAGTCCCGTCTGCCTCGCAAAGCTGGGAACAGCTTTGCCTTTGGGTGGATTCACCGTAGCCATCAACAGAACCAGAACTGGGGCTGCTGATGTAAGTAAGATCATCACTCTTCTCATCTGGCTTTATTCTCCTTTTGCTTCCGGTTTGAACCTTCTGTTAGCAACGGCTCCGGCGTGTCCGACGAGCGCTTCCTAATGCGGCTGTTGAGACAGTCCAGTCTGTTCACAGACAGTGAAGATTTGGGATACAAAATGCGTAGAAAAGTAGTACTTCAGGGGAGAAGGCTCGCCTTGGGAGTTGGGAGAACCAATGCGGTTATGCCACAGTTCAGCAATAAGATCAACAAGCAAAGCATGATCTTTTGTAAATAATCTGTAAAAACATTTTCTTGCGGAGTCTGCGTTAGGTCGTGACGTGTACTGAGTGGCAAAGTGGAATGCTCGATTTAGCTATTCGGCATTTCGGAACGAGTTTACAAAAACTTTACCGCCAACAAGCATGGTCATTGCGCCAGAGCAAGAAGATAAAACTCAAACGGTTTATTGTGCAAGCCGTGACGTGTAGTTAGCGCTGCAACGATCTCACAGTTTGACCCACATTTCACGCTGCCGCGGGAAAGATTCTCAAATGATGAAGGGGTTAGTCCTGACCTGGGTACTCTCATTATCCGCACTGGGTCAATCGGCTCGCCCTGAGTCTTTTCCGATAACTCCTGCCGAAGGCGAGAGCTGGCTCAACCACCTCCATCGGTCTTTCCAAGAAACCAGCATGGGCAAGAGTTACCGCTTGGGACCACTTCTCGCCGGTGGCGGAGAGGAAAGCCCCGACCCGCCACAGCAATTACCGGGAGATTCCGCAAGTCAAATCATAATCCTGCACGGCTCCGATCTCTATCGGCTGAATTGCTGGGGGTGTCACGGCGAGTTTGGCCTCGGCGTTCCACCAGAGATTAACTCTGTAATCAATCCAACGAGAGCGACGTCTACGCAACTCGTGATGGAGCGGATGAAAAATCGTGGAATGGACATGAGCCGGGCCGACGCAGCACAACTCGCCAATCAAGCGAAGGCCGCGTTGCTGCAGCGACTGCATAAGGGTGGAACGGACATGCCAGCGTTCTCGCACCTGAGTGAACCCGAGATTCGCGCCATTGTCAATTACCTGAGACAGTTGGCCGAAATCCCCGGCGCGGAAAAGCAACAAGCCATGGTGAAAGAATCCCGCGTACGCGCAGGCGAGCACCTCGTGAAGTCTACATGTCACATCTACCACAGCGCAGCAGGGCCGAACCCGGATGCCCAGCAGCTTTTTGATGGAGTGATCCCACCACTCAATACGTTGACCACACGAACTAACCTGCTCCAGTTCGAGCAAAAAATCAGAAGGGGAGCACCGATCGTGATGGGAACGCCGCCATCTGCGTCCAGGGGCAGAATGCCCGTGTTTGACTATTTGAGTGAAGACGAAGTGGCGGATGCCTATCTTTATCTCAAGCTTTATCCGCCTGAACCGGCGAGTGTTGATGTCGCGGTCGCAACTGTTAAGCAGAATCAGGCAGCCAGCAAGATCATGCCTCTTGAGTATGTTACCCCTCCCGTCGATGCTCGTGACACAAGGACAATAGTCCTTCCGGTCGCTGCTGAAATATTCACAGCATTATTGTTGATCGGAGGCCTGTCCTTCACATTTCTTGAAATCAGAAGACTCACAGTACTAAGCGAGCGTCGCAAGATACTCGTAACGAGCCAAGAACGCGCCGCGGTGCTTGCATCTCGATCGGAAAAGCAGCCAGTTCCGCACTCCGCCTCCAGCGATAAGGTGGCCTTAGAAGCCGCCGACATTGAGCACGCCGACGCGCTTCAACAGGAGGACTATCGCACGTTCGAGAGTTCCTGGTTGTCGCGTTGGCTTAAGGAGGTAGACGAAGCGGCTTAATGCAAACCATCGGTGCCATGTCGAGCCTGCGACCGACCACCTGGTGCGAACAGCAGAGCGATTACTGATTGGCCGCATCTGGGCTACATCGAGGCGCCGACCACAGGAACATGGAATAGCTACTTCACGATCCCACGGACAATAGGATTCAAAGTCCTCAGTTTTCTCCGTCCACGTCCACTGAAAGGGACTGAGTCGCATCGGTCACCGCGCTTCCCCATAGAGCGTTGCTGCCCCAGAGGGCGTTGAAGGCGCCCATGCTGCTGCTACCCCACAATGCGTTACTGCCCCAAAGGGCGTTGCTACCCCACAATGCGTTCTGAGCGCCTACGAACAGACCGCTTCCCCAGAGAGCATTGCTTCCCCACAGAGCATTGCTGCCTCCCAGGGTAGAACCACTTTGGACAAAGTAAACACAGTCGCAGGCAGCATCGTACGTTGCCGATGGAGACCGGGCGTTCAGGCCTGCGAGAGGGATGTCGATTGACGAGACAGCCGCCTGTAAATCTAGATAACCAGCTCCAACTGTGAAAGCGTCATATTGCAGGAGGTAGGTCACTCCTGCATCGGTCACTGTCGAATACCGGGGCAAATTCTTGAAGGCACTTTTCATCAAAACGGCTTTTACCTGGTCAGGAGTGAAGCTCGGGTTTTTCTGAATCAGCAGTGCTGCGCCACCGCTTACGACTGCGGTGGCCATACTCGTCCCACTCAGGATGAAGTAGTTGCCCGACGCACTAGTTGAGCTGCCAGTTTGGAAGTAGCTTACTGCAGGACGGTTCCCCGGAAAGTTCTTCTGGAGGTAACCTCCCGTCTGCAATGAAACCACCCGATTGCCCGGTGCTACTAGGTCTGGTTTCACAATGTGGTCAATGGCTGTGGGTCCTTTGGAACTGTACGATGTCATGACATCGTCCGAGCGATCCGGGGTAGCCTTGGTGTTCATTGCACCCACGGTGATCACATACGGGTCGTTGCCGGGAGCAGTAATTGTGCCGTAGCCGTTCAACACCGAGTAGTTCGTCCGGCCGTCATTACCGGCGGCCACAACGACGACAATTCCAGCTTTCCATGCGGCTTCCACTGCCTGACAGAGCGGGTCCAGTGCATAGCTTTCATAAATGGGTCTGCCCAACGAGAGATTCATCACCCGGATGTTGTATTGGCTCTTTAGAGCGATCGCCTTATTGATGGCGCTAATGACGGAACTGTCCGTGCCTTGTCCGGTCTGTCCGAGTGCATGGAAACTGATGATCTTCACATTGGGTGCGATTCCGCGAATGGTTACGTCACAGTTGGAACAGGTTGACTCTTTTCCGTTTCCTCCAATGATTCCAGCGACATGAGTGCCGTGACCGTACTGGTCATCGGTCCCACCACCCAATGCATCAAAGTTGTAAAGGATTCGATTTTTGCCCTGTGCATCTTCGAGATCGTGGACGTTGTGGACGCCACTGTCGATCACGGCCACAGCAACGCCTGTTCCGTCCAGACCCAGGTTCCATGCATAGTTGGCCAGCACTCCCACCGCTGCATTATTCATTTGCTTCGTGATTGGCCGATCTGGCGAGACATAAGCAACTTCGGGATCATTGGACAGCAATTTCAAACGGGACGCAGGCAGGCTCACCAACAACCCTTTGACCGCGCTCAGGTGCTGCCTCACCACTCCGCCCTGTGCGGCAATTCTGTCGCGATGCTTCTGTGCAGGCGCAACCTTGAATTGCACAATAACCTCCACGGGACCAGGCGAATGTAGGGCCTTCAAATCGGGCGAAAGCCTGTCGTCTTTTCCCCACCCGATTGATCCCAACAGGAGAACTGATAGAAACGAGATACTCGTTCGTCTGATCGGCACGTCCCCTCCCTGCCCGCTAGTGCGCCTTTAAATCTGCACGCTGAAGTCCAAAATGGGCATTTGTAAGCTGCAGAAAAGAAGGAGAAGCTGACGTTGACGGGAAGGGAGGACGGACACTCTGTCCTATCCGGCCTGCACCCGCGCCATTTCGTCCCCCTCACATGGCAGGTTGCTGAGCCGTTCCTTCAACGTATAGGAAAATCAAAATTCGTGCTTGAGATTCGATGCAACTCTGTACAGTTCCGAAACTGCCAGCGAGATTGAAGAACCGAAAATGCGGACGAGCAGCTTGGTGCAATTTGTCGGTTCGTTCCAGGCCCGGTCAGACTGTCTGTTCTTTGCCCGTTTTTCGGCCCGATCCAATCGCGGGAGGCGCAAAGCCGACGCAGGGGCGCAGGGCGATAGAGTTCCCGCGTTCTCAACTCAGGCTGATTGGCGAACTGGTTTCTGCGATATGCGCCTCGCCCACTTCATCCTGGGCCGAAAGGAACGTGAGCTTCTACTGTATTCCCTTGATTGACACGTTTTAATGAAAGCATACACTGGCGCGCGGCTTGTCGAAGTAGCTGGGCTGAATAGTTGTTCTGCCACCTCGTACTGAAGAGGTGAGGAGGCACTATGGGTTCACTGTCTCGCCGATTTCAGACTATTGCAGCGCACAGTCTCTTCTTGGTTTTGGCTCTCGCGTTCGCCGCACACGCTCAAGGGAAGCTCGAAAAAGTCGCGGTCAATCTACACAACAACTGGTTTGTCCAATCTTCGGCGAAAGTCACGGACACGGGCGCGGTCATCTCGACCCCCGGATACAGTCACGCTGGCTGGCTGCAGACAAACATTCCCGCCACTCCCCTGGGAGCGGAATTCGACAACAATCTTGTTCCCTCGCCGTATGTCAATGAGAATGCGGCGCAGATCGCCGGGACCTGTTACGACGTAACCACTAATTACGCGAATGTTGCCTGGTGCAATGGCAGTCCTTACGGCCCGACCCCGTGGTGGTTTCTCAACCAGTTCACCATTCCTTCGACTTTGGGGGGCCAACGAATCTACCTGCACTTCGACGGCATAAACTACCGGGCAAATCTCTGGGTGAACGGCACTCAGATCGCGAGCAATACGCAAATGGTGGGCACTTACGTGCGCTATGAGTACGACATCACCAACGTCGCGGTGATTGGCGGAAGTAACGCCGTCGCGCTGCAAATTACAGGGCCCAATGGCGGCAATCAGGAACTGGCCATCACTTATGTTGACTGGCAACTCATGGCGCCCGATCGAAACGAGGGCGTATGGCGGGATGCTTGGGTCACCAACAGCGGCGCGGTCAATGTCCGAGATCCGCAGGTTCAGTACACGGTGGCTTCAAACCTGAGTTCAGCGGCCCTTACGGTCACGGCCGAGCTTTCCAACCCAACCAGCGCGAGCGTCTCCGGTACGTTAAGCGGAACTATCACGCCGGGAAATATTACATTCTCGCAACCGGTCACGTTGCCAGCGGGAGCCAGCCATCAGCTCTTTACTTTTACGCCCTCCGCGAATCCGCAATTGAACATTGCGAGTCCGCTTTTATGGTGGCCGGCTAAACTGGGACCACAAAACCTCTATCAGGCCACAGTGCAATTCAGCATCGGCGGTATAGTTTCTGATAGTCAGTCGTTCAACTTTGGGATTCGCAAACTTGATACTGGCCTGGGGCCGGCCGATCCGTCAGGCAATCAATGGCGCTGGTTCAAGATCAACAACCAACCGTTTGTGATTAAAGGCGGAGGTTGGGCGTATGACATGCTCTTGAAGTACGATTTCGATCCGGTCCAATTGCAGCAGCAACTGCAATACGCGCTAGATATGGGTCTAAACACCATGCGTTTCGAGGGCAAGATGGAGGACCAGACCTACTACGACCTTGTCGATCAATACGGAATCCTGCTGATGTCGGGCTGGTGCTGCTGTACTTCGTGGGAGCAATGGAAGACCTGGAGCGCGGAGAGCCAGAGTGTGGCAAACTCGTCGCTGGATACGCAGATGCGCGAGTTGCGCAATCATCCCAGCGCATTTCTGTGGCTCAACTCCAGCGATCTACTGCCGCCAGCCGCGAACGAGCAGCAGGAGGTCAACGTTGAAAAGGCCGATAACTGGCCGAATATCGTCGTCGACATGGCCAATTATGGGACTTCAACCGTTACTGGCCTAAACGGCATTCGCGAAGGCGGTCCATATG